>JANOPI010000298.1:0-2846 GCA_031421755.1 Flavobacteriales bacterium
CGGGGTCTGTTTCATTTTGGGGGGGGGCCCTGGGCTGGGCGTGTACTAATCCGGGGTGGGGCGTGGGTTGTGGGGCGTGGGCCCGCACGGGAGGCCCACCCCCCACCCACCACTCGCAACTCACTTGGGCTCACCGTGCAGCTTCTTCCACAGCGCGTCTTTCAGATTGTCCAGTCCTTGATTCGCCACGGAGCTGATCAACACGCAATCCACCTTCTTGGGCAGGTCCTTCTTGATCGCCTTGGTGAGTTCCGCATCGAGCATGTCGCACTTGGTGATGGCGAGCACGATGTCCTTGTGCAGCAGCTCCGGGCTGTATTGCTCCAGTTCGTTCTGCAGGATCTTGAAATCACTCTTGATGTCCGCACTGTCGCACGGGATCATGAAGAGCAGCACGCTGTTGCGCTCGATGTGCCGCAGGAAGCGCAGGCCAAGCCCCTTCCCTTCGCTGGCCCCTTCGATGATGCCGGGGATGTCGGCCATCACGAAGCTCTTGTTGTCCCGGTACGGCACGATGCCGATGTTGGGCACGAGCGTGGTGAACGGATAGTCCGCGATCTTCGGTTTGGCCGCGCTGATGCTGGCGAGCAAGGTGCTCTTGCCCGCGTTCGGGAAGCCCACGAGGCCAACGTCAGCGAGCACCTTCAGTTCCAGCTTGAACCACTTCTGCAGGCCAGGCTCACCGGGCTGCGCGAAACGCGGCGTTTGGAATGTCGAACTGTGGAAATGCTGGTTCCCCAAGCCGCCGCGCCCGCCTTCGAGCAGCACGATCTCCTGCCCATCCTCGGTGATGTCGAAGAGCACCTCTTCGGTCTCGTCATCCTTCGCCACGGTCCCGAGTGGCACTTCCACAATAGTGTCCTTCCCTGCCCTACCGCTGCTCTGGTTGGCCGTGCCCATGTTGCCATCGCTGGCGATCACGTGCTTGGTGTAGCGCAGGTGCAACAAGGTCCAGAGCTGGCTGTTGCCGCGCAGGATCACGCTGCCACCTTTGCCGCCATCGCCGCCATCGGGGCCGCCGTGGGGCATGTACTTCTCACGCCGCAAGTGCCTGCTGCCAGCCCCGCCCTTGCCACTGCGGGCTTCGATACGGATGTGGTCGATGAAGTTGGGGGAGCCGCTCATACGTTGTTCGCCGCTGCTTCATAGCGAAGGCGATGAGCCGCGAAGATGGTGAAAGCGGGAAGAGAGAGTCCCCGGCACCTATTCGCGGCCGCTGGGCAGCCATTCAACAGAGAACATCTTCACCGGTAACTTCACCCCGTGTACATCCACGATAATGCGATTACCTTCACCTACTATGAACCTACATTCACAACTTAATACAGCAATCACCGCCTTCGCAATAGCCTCCCTTTGTCCATTTGTACATGCCCAAGTTTTCATACCGGATACCGTAGAACGGAATATGCTCAACAGCCTAATCCCCGGAATTGTCGACCAAGCCGGCGTCATGGATACGTTGCATCCTTCCATTGCCGATTTGGATTCAATCAACGTGACACTGGTTGTCCCAGGTCCACTGGTCGAGGTCCATGGGGTTCAGTACTTGGACGCGCTTTCGTACATGCGATTGGTGTGCGTGCCTCAAGAAGTCAATGGCACGGCTTCACTGACCATCTCAAACCTTCCAAGTGGGTTGACGCGGCTATGGCTCTATGCTCAACGAGGTTCAATGACGATCCCCGAACTACCGAATTCCTTAGACTGGTTGTGGGTCACAGGTAGTCCCATAGGTGACACCGTCAACGTTTCCATCGCTTCATTGCCTGACAGTTTGGGAGTGATGGGCGTCTTCGACATCTACTTCTACACCTGGCCAGCAACCGGCTATGTGGACGATCTGAACGTTTTGCATACGCTGCTGAACATACCGAACTTGGACTTCCCACCTACCACAGCCGGGAGTATTGGCATTGATGGTGACTATCAATCATTGGACCTATCAGCGGTCACAACGAATGTTATCGGTCTAAGTGAAGGCTCTGCAGAACAGATCGTTTGGCCGTCAGTTGTGCCTCAGATCTCAATGAACAACTTCTACAGTCCATCTCTACCTCAGTGGCCGAACACATTGACCCACTTGAACCTTTCGGGTTCCTACATTCAGTGTATTCCTTGGCTACCGGAGAGCCTTGAGTTTTTCTGGATGAGCCAATTCCAACAATGCATGCCCAACTGGCCTCTTGCACTGGTGGATTGTCTGGATTCAGGGGGAACGCCCATCCTTGAAGGTGACGTGAACTACTGCTCCGTCCTCAACTCTGATTGTCCGGGCATCAACCCCGGCATCTCCGGCCACCTCCTGCTCGATGTGAACCAGAACGGCCAATGCGATCCCGGCGAGCCAGCGCTTCAACAAGCCTCGGTCACCCTTTTGCCCAACGGCAACGTTACCGGTTGCGATGCCAATGGCTATTGGGAGATCGGCGTGCAACCCGGCAGCTACACGATCACCCCTTCCTCCTCCTATCCATACATCCAATCCATCTCCCCCACCGAGCACACGGCGAACCTGCCCAACATGGGAGAAGCCGACACGCTGAACGATTTCGCCGTCACGCTCATTCCTGATATCGAAGACCTGCGCGCCTTCCTCTGGGCCGACCCCGCCCGTCCCGGCTTCGACAACCGCTTGTACCTGACCTGTCAGAACTACGGCACCGTTCCGATGGACGCACAACTGACATTGGAATACGACGCGGATCAGACCTGGATCGGGAGTTCGATCGTTCCGGGCACCCAAAGCGGCACCACGGTGACATGGGATATGCTCGGCATGGCCATCGGCGCATCACAGACGATCACGGTGGACTTGAACACCGCAGCGAGTGTGCCGCTCGGAA
>JANOPI010000299.1:0-15927 GCA_031421755.1 Flavobacteriales bacterium
CGCGGACGAGGTCCTGCGCCACCTGTTGGGCCAACCGTTGCCCGTGCGCCCGAAGAACTTGGAGGTGATCATACTCGACTTTGATGTTGACGAATATGGATACGTGAAGGCGATACGGACAAACAGCGGTACTGACCCTGAACTTGGCAAGGCACTCATCGTGGGTCTATCCAGCTTACCGAAATTTGAAGGGGCCCGGAAAGGGGAAGCGCGGGCAACTTCTCATTGCGGTTTCTCCTACACCGTTGATGAACTGTTCCCTGCAATGACCGCCCCAACGGCCGCAGCTGCTGTTCCACCGGCCGTGGCCAGCACCGCCGAGGCCCCAGCGGCCTCCGGCCCAACTGTGATCAAAAGCGGCGACCACCTGATCACGGGCGTGTTCACCTCACCGAGCGCACATCCGGCTTGCGCCAAGGGTAAGCCGGGGGCGAAAGCGGGAATACGCGCCGAAGATCAGTTGGCATGTACAGCGGAGGAGGTGCTCAAGCGGATCAGAGCTACGTTGAAGGCAGAAGCTCCGGCTTATATGGACATGATGGTCATCGACTTCGACATCGACGAGTACGGTGATGTGAAGACCATCCGTGCGAATTGCGCGTCCGAACCGGAACTCGGCAAAGCGGTGATCGTGGCCCTGTACGGCATGCCCCAGTTCGTAGCGGCGAAAAAGGACGGGGCGCGGGCCCGCTCCCATTGCACCTTCCACTACCCGGTGGCCGAACTCTTCACGAAGCCCTGATGGGTCCGGAACCCTTGCGCGGACGGGGCCGTATCAACCCGCCCGACCAAGCGCCCCGATGGCTGTTGGTCCTGGACCATGGCATCAAAAACCACGCTTGAGTACTACAAGGAACTGTTGGAGAAGATCAGTTTCGCTGACCGACCCACCTTCCGGAAAGAGCTGCGCAAAGCCTTCAATCGTTTGGTTCCGGAGGAACGTGCTGAACTGAAGCGGTGGTTCCGCACACACTGCATCTGCCGCCTGGATCAGCAGGAGATGCAGGCCGTGCTCATCGCTTTGGAGCGGCATGACCGTCGCTAGGTCTCGCTGGTCAGCAGTGGACCAGCGGATGCCCACTCAGTAGAAGGGGGCTTTTCGCACCAACGCCTTCGGGCGGTTTCGATCTCAAGCGTTACAACGCTGCTTCAACTTTTATCATCGGGTTCCTTCAATTGAACCGATGGTCCCGCCATGCTTGCCGGCTGAACTTGCAGAAGAAGGCGAACCAGGCGAAAACGGTGAAACTGGCGAATACCATGGTCGTCCAAAGCACGGCCAATACACGGTGCGCACCCCACCAGGTTTGGGCCGGGTCTGCTCCGATGATCCGGTTGGGCAAGAGACAGGCGGCCAAAATGGCCAGCGCGAGAACGGAGATGGCCAGTTCAACGGGACCACGCAGCGACCACGCCCATGCAGCACGCAACGGGGAAAGCGATCTTCCTGAGCGATATACCAGGTAGTGGTGCTTGGGGCCTACCGGAACGAACAGGAAGGGGTCGGTGTCGTCAGCACACACATTGAAGCGGCTTGCCGGGGCAAGGATCTGGAAGCCTTTCAGGGGAGCTGCGGAGCGGGATTCCAAACGGCGCAGTTCGTAAAGTGCACGTGGCGGCAGTGGCCCTTTGAATCGGCCCGCATCCAGGAATCTTAGCCTGTAGGTGATGCACAACTGGCGGAGGGAAGCCTCATCAAAAACGCGGTCCGGATCGAGGCGCTGGATGTGATTGATGTGGTGCCCTTTTGAGCTCAGCACAACAGCGCTCAGGATATCGTCCTTCTTCTGTTCGAGATCCAGCACCTCCTGAACTTCTCGGAGCACCTGCTGCTGTCCGAGGAGGAGTTGACGCATCCGTTCGTCGTTGGCGCGGATCATGGCGTGCTCAATAACGGCTGTCCGTTGCGACCATGGGGATCAACCTTCGCTGCGGCTGCCAGCACTGAGGGTTTCGGCCTCGCTTTCGTCCATTGGGGCTACATACCCGCGCACATGGGCCGGGGCATCGAGGGCAACCGTGCTCAGCGCATCGCGGTCAGCCGGCAGCAAGCGGCAAGCGGCACGCACGTCCAGTGGCGTGCTTTTGGTGCCTTTTTCCACCACCACTGTCCAGATGCTGTCGAACGGCAAGACAAAGCGGATAGTGCCCTTTTCGAAGGACCCACCGAAAAACGTGTGGGTACGGGCAGCGGTGTAACGTTTGAACTCGGAAGCCGTCATGAACTTCACCCGCGTGGGTTTGCTCAGTTCCACTTCCACGATCTCCTTCTTTTTTGCCGGGAACTTCTGGTGCAGGAACTTCATGAGTTGGTCCTTGGTAGTGGGCTAAGGTAAATGGGTGAAAGCGGTCCGTTCATCGGCCGGATCAAAGTTTCACACTGAGCACGGGGAAAGTGGTGTGGTTCACGATGTCCTCGGTCAAACTGCCGTTCACCACATGGAAGAAGCCTGTGCGGCCGTGGGTGGCCATGGCGATCATGTCCGCATCAATGCCCTTGGCGAAGCTGAGGATCCCTTCCTCCACGCTGAGGTCATTGTAGATGGTGGTGGTGAACTTGCGCAGTTCATGCCGTTGCAGGAAGCGGTCGATAGCCTTGTAGGTGTCCTCACTGCGTTCGAAGGTCTTCGGCGTATTGATCTTCACCAGATGCACCTTGGGGTCGAAGATCTCCAGCACCGGCAGGAACGCATCGAATTTGGTGATGTCGGTGTCTGTGAAGTTGCTCGCATAGACCATGTCCTTAACAGTAAAGTCATCGATCTGGTGCTTGATCACCAGCACGGGCATAGGCGCGATGCGCACCACTTTCTGGGTGTTGCTGCCGACCACTCCACGGAAACCGCGGGCTCCGTGGCTGCCCATCACCACCAGGTCCATCTGCGCCAATCGTTCGTTCTTGAACATCTCGGTGATAGCGAGTTGCCGGAGCATGAATTTCTTCAATTCCAGTCCATGCAGGAACGGCAATGTGGGCACGCGCTCCAAACGCGCCTCGATATCCTCCCGGATCTTCTGGTTTCCAGGGTGGAAATCCGTGAGTTGCTCGTACACGTGTACAATATCGATGCAGGCGCCAGTGAGGCGGGCGATCTTGGCGGCCACGCGGAGCGCATCGGTGGCACAATCCGAGAAGTCGTACGGGACGAGGATGTTCTTGATGGTCATTCGGGGGACGCCCACCATACGGCAGGCGCGAGCTAGTGGGTTGGACGTGACCGTTCGGGCATGAAATTAACACCGTCCTGCGCGTATGCAAGCATCATGTGTGGAAGTACTTCGACAAGGGCGGTTAAATTTCCACCGACGCGATGGAACCCTACAACCTGCCTGCCACTGACAAGACCCCTGAAGTCCGGTTCAACCCGGCTGAAGGGCTGCTGGAGATCAGCGGGTGCAGTATCCATGAGAATGCGGACCGGTTCTTCCGGCCGCTGCTGGAAAAAGTGGAAACATATGCCCGTGCACCCGCCCGGCAGACCATGGTACGCCTTGCGCTCACCTATTTCAACAGCAGTAGCGCCAAATACGTCCTGGACCTTTTGAAGATGCTGGACGAGGCCCATGCGAGCGGCGCGGGCAAGGTCACCTTGGAGTGGTGCTATGCGGAAGGCGACCTGGACATGTTGGAGGCCGGGCAGGATTACCGGGGCCTGCTGGACATGCCGGTGAAAATGATAGAGACCTGAACCTACTTGTCCGGGAACCTCGCATTCCAGACGCGTTCATCCACGGAAAGCCCGTCTTCGAAGTAGAAGGTACGGCCATAGGGGTGGTAGACGCGCTTGTACTTCACCAGGCGTCCGTTCACGGTAACAGCGCGTTCGATCACAAAGGCCTGACCTTCGCGATAGCGTTGCTCAATAATACCATCGGCCGGTTCCCCGGCGGACCGCTGGACAGGGGGTGGCGGCGGTGGAGTTTCGTGAACGATGGTCGGGATCTCAGTTACGGGGTCCATGGGCGGCGTGGTCGGCGGAGGCTGAGTGGCCAAGGGTGTAACCGTGGCGCTCGCCGGCATAGGAAGTCGAGTGACCTGCGGCGGAACTGCTGGTTCTTCCTTCGCAACGGTCGCTGTGTCTGGCTTGGCCGCCCGCCTAGCGATCAGCACGCGCAAGTCCTCGATCTTCACCTTGGGGTAGACGTTGTACGGCCGCATAGCGCGGGCCTCTTCGTACCGGCCGATCGCCTCTTCGTACCGTCCCTCTTGGAAGGCCAGTTCCGCCGCGCGCATCACCTCTTGGTAGGTCGCATCCTTGCCCGCCTCTTCCGCTTCCTTTGCTGCGACACGCGAACGCTCCTTGGCGCTCATGTTGGGGAAGTCCTGGGTGAGGCTGCCCCGGTCGCCCTGGGCGTCCATAATGAGCGGTGCGAACAGGCCGATCGCGAGGCAATAGCGGATGGAGGAGGATCGCTTCAGGACCATTTGCGAACGTACGGCCATTCCCCAAAGGGGAGCACGAAACCTTGATACGGGTATACCGGCCGGTTCGTTGCCCATGCCGGCAAGGGGCCCGGGCGCTCGTCGTGCGTTGCAGGCAGTTCGGCGAAAGCCTGTGGATAAAGGGTTGCGGTCGCATACGGGCGCGTTCTGGCGGCGCGTTATTTCGTCCTCAAATTCACCTGATACCGCGCTTGCCGTAAGGCTGCGTTGAAAACCATGAAAAAGCCATTGCTCGCCGCCTTGTGCGCTCTCACGCTGCTCTGGGCGTGCAAAGAGGACCCCACCCAGAGTGAACAATACAAGCAGCTCGAGCAGGAACGCCAGTCCGTGGCTTCCGAGAGCGGCATGAAGGACAGCACCATCAACGGCCTGTTCGCCACGCTCAACACGATCAACGAGAACGTCCGGGCGATCAAGGAGAAGCAGGGCATGCTGGGGAAGAACGAAACAGGCGGGGTGGAAACGGGCCCTGACATGGAGCAGCGGATCGCCTCGGACCTTTATGCGATCGACAGTCTTCTGAGCGCGAACAAGAAGCTGATCGAGCGGATGCGGAAGAACGCGGCTGGCAACAAGAACAAGATCAGCGAACTTGAAAAGACCATCGCCACCTTGGAGCGGTCGATCATCGAGAAGGACGCGGAGATCGCCGGCCTGAAGGAGCAGCTTACCAGCACGAACGCTTCCTTGGCGAGCATGATCCAGATGTACCAGGACAAGGACCAGCAGGCGACGGCGCAACGTGCCGAGCTGAACAAGGCATACTACTGTGTGGGTACTTCCAAAGAGTTGAAGGATCAGGGGGTGGTTACCAAGGAAGGCGGTGTGGTGGGCTTGGGCAAGAGCACCAAGTTGAACACCCAGGGCATGAACATGGAATACTTCAAGCAGGTTGATGTTACACAGATGCTGGAAGTACCGGTGAACGCCAAGAAGGCCAAGCTGATCACCAGCCACCCTGCCGGCAGCTATAAGATGGACGCTGTGGATGGCAAAACGGAGAAACTCGTGATCACGGACCCCAACGCGTTCTGGAGCGTGAGCAAGTACCTGGTGATCCAGGCGGACTGAACCTGCGAGACCTCGATCAAAAAGAAGGGCCCCCCGATGGATCGGGGGGCCCTTCGTATGAATGGGTTCTGGTCTTACTGGATCGTCGGGGTGGCCCCGGTGTCGGCCTTTTTCTCGGTATGCGCACCGGCCTTTCCAGCGCAGCAACCGGCTTTGGCCCCTTTCGCACAGCCCTTGCCGTCACCGCAGAGGTTAGCGAGCTTGCCATTGGCGTGCATGGCCTCCAACTGCTTGTACTGCTCCGGGGTCAGGGTCGCCTTCATCGAAGTAACGGTCGTGGTGAAACGATCCTGTTTGGCGGTGGTAATGGCCGCAGCATCGCCACCCTTGGCCGCCATGGCGCTGCAATCCTTTTCGCACGAGCTGAGCGCCGTGCTGAAGGCCTCCTGCTGCTCTGCAGTGAGGTTCAGTTCTTTGGAAATGGAAGCCATATCAGAGCTTCCTCCTTTCGCGCTGGCGTGGCCTGCGCAGCCTTGGGCATAGGTGCCGGTGGTCAGGCAAGCGAAGGCCAGTCCGGCGATGAGGTTCAGTGCTTTCATCAGGTTCGTTGGTTTATTCCCCGGCCAAAGGGCAAGGGATGAATGGCCACGAAAGTAGGAGGTTGTTCAACCACGCCGATGGCGTTCACATTCCATTCACACTGGGGCGAGCAACCAGTCCCGCGCGGCGGCCTGATCCTGGAAATAAGCCACCTCGAAGGGCAGCTCTGGTGTGGCGTTGTTCATAATGCGCTCTACGCTCATCTGGTTGAAATAGTCGTTGCTCGCAAGAATGGCCATTCGCCGCAAGCCGGAATTGGCCAACCGGGGGAACCAGTCATTCGCGGACCATTGCTCGTCCTGCCTCAGGATAGCGTTCATCTGGCGCAGATCGGCGAGCCAGAAGGATAGTCTGTGCAATCGGACGTTCATCAGGGCATCCTCCAAGATGGACCTGAAGATGGGGCTCGGGGCGAAACCTGTCCAAGTCAGGGTGATCAGCCCAAGATCCACTTCAGAGCCTACGGTCACATACTCATCCTTGCGGAAAAGAAGGGTACGGGGTGCGCCTACGAGCATTGTGCAAAGATGGCAGACAAACGAGCATTTTGCAAGGACGAACAGGCATAAACACACGACCAGGGTCAGCTATTCAGCTCCCTTTCGCGCCGCGGACCATCTGTTCGATGGCATCCCACATACCCGGCTCCACGGCCTCCAGTTGGCTGAATTGCCCTGCTCCTTTGAGCCATTCGCCACCGTCAATGGTCACAACTTCTCCGTTCACGTACGCACTGAACGGGCTCACCAGGTAGGAAACGAGATCGGACAATTCATGGTGCTCACCCATCCTTCCCAGCGGCACGCGCTTGGCGAGGGAAAAGCGCTCCATGAGTTCGCCTGGCAACAAACGGTCCCAAGCGCCCTTGGTGGGGAACGGTCCGGGGGCGATGGCGTTGTTGCGTATGCCGTACTTGGCCCATTCCACAGCCAACGACCGTGTAAGAGCCAGTACGCCTGCCTTGGCGCATGCGCTGGGCACCACGTATCCGCTACCGGTCCACGCGTAGGTGGTGGTGATATTGAGTACCGCCTTGTCCCGTTCGCCTTTGGCGATCCAGTATTTTCCGAAGGCGAGGGTACAATTGATGGTGCCTTGCAGCACGATGCCGATGATCACCTCGAAGGCTTTCGGGCTCAGCCGCTCGGTGGGGCTGATGAAATTGCCTGCGGCATTGTTGATCAGCGCATCGCAAGATCCGAAGCGGGCCATCACCTCCGCCACCAGTTTGTCCACGTCCAGGTGGTTGCGCACATCACAGGCCACGGGAAGCACTGTGCCTCCGGTGGCGGCCTCCAATTCACGCGCGGTGGCCTCCAGTGTTTCGAGCTTGCGGCTGGTGATGCATACGTTGGCCCCCAAGCGGAGGAGTGTTTCGGCCATGCTGCGACCCAAGCCGGTGCCCCCGCCGGTGATCACGATGGTTCGCCCCTTCAGGGCATCGGGGCGGAGCATGGTTTCGGGCATGGCTATTCGGGAGCGTTGGTTCGGACCGGAGGTGGAGTCGGCTTTTTCTCTACGGGAGCGTTCACGACAGGGAGTGGCGCCACCTGTTGACCACCACAGTGTTGGCGGACAAGTTGTTCGACCTCCTCACCGTGTACAGCCGTGAAATTGAGCTCCAATGCACGGCGGAACTGGATGCAGGCCTCCTCCTTGTCGTTGCGTTCCAGCGCGATCATCCCGAAGTTCCGGTAGATGAATGGATTGAGCGGCTTTTTTTTCTTCGCCAGTCGGATATCCTTCAACGCACCATCGCTATCGCCGTTCTTGAATTTGCTCCAGCCGCGATTGTTGAAGGCGTAGCTGTAGTTCGGATTCCGTTTGATGGCCCGATCATAGTCAGCGATGGCGCTGGCATGATCACCGTATGCGGCATGCAGGAACCAGGCGCGGCTGTTGAGGATGATGGGGTTGTCCGGCTGCTCCACCAGGGCTGAAGAGAACGCTGCTCGGGCAGCAGCCGTATCCCCTTGTTCCGCCAGGCACTCACCTTTGATCCTCAATAGCGGCGACCCGCCGTCCACGGATCCCATGTCGGCAGCCACCGAGTCCAACTGGGCCAAAGCAAGGTCGAGTTTCTTATTTGCCCGGAACGTTTCCGCCAACCGGATCCGGGCAGACCAGCTCGCTTCGCTATCAGCAGCGATCACCTGTTGGTAGTGTATCACCGCGCTATCCAAGATGCCCAAGCCCTGCTCGGCGATGGCCAACTGCAACAACGCTTCACGGTCCGATGGAGTGGCGGCAAGCCCAAGCCGCGCGTCCCGTTCAGCCTCAGAGAAACTTCCGATCCGGTTGTACGCATCAGCGCGCAGTACATGGAAAACAGGGCGGTCGTCAATGTCGATAGCACCTGTACACAGACTGATCGCCTTGTACGGGCGTCCTTTCGCCAACTGCTGGCGCGCTTTGGCTTCACGCTTGGCCATGGGGTCGGCAGCGAGCGCTTGCACAAGGAGCACGAACAGGCAGAACGAAAGAGTGGCACTGCGCATCGGGCCGAAGATACCTTCGTGCGCAACGTTGGAAAGGTGATGCGCACAGACTATCCGGCCAAGGTGCTGCTCGCTTGGGCGGAAGCGATCGGCGGCCATGTGGGCCTGCGCGATTGGCTGATGAAGAACGGATACCCCGAACTCGGCGTCTTCGTTTTCGCCCTGAACCTGAAGGACGAGGCGCGGGATTGGCTGATGAAGAACGGGCATCCGCACCTGATGGCGGTGATCAGCGGCATTGAAGGGGACAAGGTGGCTCTGGGTTGGCTGGAGCACCACGGCATGCCCGTGCTCAAGCAGGTCGCGCTCGCAGGTGACGGCCAAGAAGGGTCCGTTCGCTGGTTGATCGATCACGGACATAAGGAACTTGCCCGTGCCGCGCTGAACATGCGGCGGGTGAAGGCCCGGATCGATGAGGATCACAGTGATCCGCACAAGTTTGGTCAGGAAGGTTAGGTCCGTATTCGCCCGAGTGGCGTTGGACCGGCGCGTCATTTAGGCCTCACCGACACAGGGAACAATCGTACCGGCCCCTTGGGGGTGGGATCCGTACAACGGTGGGCCGGATCATCCCTCCTCTTCGTCCTCCTCGCTGCTAGCGCTGAACACCGACCCCATCATGTCACTGAAGCGGGTGACGTCCACGAGTGTGGAGCGGCCAATGCGGCTCATTTCGGACAGGCCATGCAGAACGAATTCCATCCAGACAGTGATCTCAGCGTCGTCGAGGTAGGCATGTTTCGCCACGACCAGGTCACGCAGGCCCGGCACATCCTCCAACGTTGATCGATAGAGTGCGTCTGCTGAGTCGGCCAGCAGATCGAGGCTCTGTTCATCAAAATACGCGATGATCGCCGCGTAGGGATCGGGTACGGAACGGCCTTTTGCGTCCGGGCGTGCCTGCTTCTTCGCCTTCTCAGGATCAGGGAACAGACCGAGGAACACGTTGCGGATGGCTTGCGACAGGAGGTGTTGCGCGACCTTCTCTGGACCTTCCTGTTCACCTTCATACACCAGTTCGATCTTGCCGTTGATGGCGGGTCCCACCGAAAGCAGGTCGGCGATGCGCACGGTAGTACGCTCCTCCCCTGCGCGCAAGGCCCGCCGCTCGGCCGCACTGATCGCGCTTTCCAGCGCGCTGATGGTGAGGCGTGCGCTCACACCGCTCTTGGGGTCGACAAAATCACTTGCGCGCGCCTCCATCGCCGTGCGTTCAACGAGCACCCGGATCAGATCCGGCACGCGCACACGACGGGCCTGTTCGTGTGGCGAGCGTACTTCTTGTGCGGTGATCTTCATGCCGAGCTCGATGCTTGGCGGATAGTGCGTGAGGATCTGGCTTTGGATGCGATCCTTCAGCGGGGTGATGATGGCCCCGCGGTTGGTGTAGTCCTCCGGGTTGGCGGTGAAAACGAACTGGATGTCCAGCGGCAAGCGGAGCTTGAAGCCGCGGATCTGCACGTCGCCTTCCTGCAGGATGTTGAAGAGGGCTACTTGAATGCGCGGTTGCAGATCGGGCAGTTCGTTGATCACGAAAATGCCGCGGTGGCTGCGCGGGATCAGGCCGAAGTGGATCACGCGCTCATCGCTGTAGTCGAGCTTCAGGTTCGCGGCTTTGATAGGGTCGCTGTCACCGATCAGGTCGGCTACCGTTGTATCCGGCGTAGCGAGTTTCTCTGTGTAGCGCTGGTCGCGGTGCAGCCAAGTGATCGGCGTGTCGTCTCCGTGCTTGGCGATCAGATCCTTGGCGAAGCGTGAAATGGGTGCGAGCGGATCGTCATTGATCTCACTGCCCTGCACCACGGGTACAAATTCATCCAAGAGGCCGACGAGTGAACGGGCCATGCGGGTTTTCGCTTGCCCCCGCAGTCCAAGAAGATTGATACTGTGCCCGGCAAGGATGGCACGCTCAAGCGCGGGGATCACCGTGTGCTCGTATCCGTGGATGCCTTCGAAGAGCGGCTTCTTCGCTTGGATGCGTGCGATGAGGTTGGCACGCAGTTCTTCCTTCACAGTGCGGGGCACATAGCCGCTCTTCTTCAGTTCACCGAGGTTTCCGGGTCGCATAGCCATGGTCGTTCACTCCAGTTGCTTGATGAATCTTCCTAATGATGAGCGTTGTCCGCTCCTTCCCTCACACAGCGAATAGACGCCGGGCGCAAGTTCATGCACATCCAAGCCGGTAGACGGATCAATGCGCGCGATGCGATCGACCTCCCGTCCTTGCGCATCGATGATCACCAGATCCTGGTACGTGCGATCGCCAACGCCCCCTTGCAGGTAGATCCGATCACGTGCTGGAACCGGAAAGATGCGCACGTCCATATCCGTCGACGGCTGGTCATGCATGCCAACGAACGCGGGATCGATGATGTATGTGTGCCACGCATTCAAGGGCATGCCTGGGAGGTTCCGTGCGACCGTGACCAGCGGGTACCTTACCCCAGGGAGGTAATAGCGGTAGCCTTCATCCTGGAGATCGGACTGCATGATCCCTGCACCAGTGAGGTGGACACGAAGGACAGGCCCGAAAGTTCCGAAGGGAAGGACCACCATACCATGGGCATCCGCCTCCGCATGCTCAGGACTTTGGAAGCGGATCGTGTCACACCCCGCGCCGATATCCATGATGAATAGACGTTGGTTGTCGAAGGTCCCTCCGAATCCCATGGGGAATTCCAGTACCCGGTGGTTCTCGATGTAGAAGGGTATGGTCCCCAACGGGTAGGATATGTAAAGTTTGATCATCATGGAGGCGTGATCAACAGCGGAGATGTAGTGACCGCCCCCGACATCATACGGATATTCGAGCGCGCAGCCCATGATGGAATCCATATCCGTTTGGACGCAGTGGAATGACAAGGTATCCGTCGCCATAAAGGCACTGAAGTCCCAGCTCTGGTCAGGACCTGCAGGCCCGGGATCCATCGAGTCGCCGATGAACACCTGATAATTGGTGCCGACGATAGGACCGCTGTTCGCATAGGTCAGCACAGGTTGCGCGATGGTCTTTTCAATGCAGTTGAACAAGAACATCGCACACAGGAAGTAGAACCCAGAGTTCATGATGCTTTCCGGTTCGATGCATGATCCCTGAACACCATGTCCGCCAGCCCCTGCAGACCCGTATAGAACGCCCGCCCCTGGTTCGCTTCGGTGAAGCGCTCGATGAACCGTTGCAAGTACGGATCGCGCGCGATCATGAACGTGGTGATGGGAATGCCCGCCTTCCGCGCGCGCACCGCCGCATCCAGTGTGCGCGCCACGATGAAGTCATCCAGGCCTACACTGTTCATGTAGTACTCACCGTTCCGCTTGATGCAGCTCGGCTTGCCATCGGTGATCATCACGATGCGGCGGTTGCGCAGCTTGCGACGGCGCAACAGGTCCATGGCCAATTCGAGCCCGGCCACCGTGTTCGTATGGAATGGCCCCACTTGCAAGTAGGGCAGATCCTTGAGCGAGACCTGCCATGCGTCATTGCCGAAAACGACGAAGTCCAGCGTGTCCTTGGGATAGCGGCGGGCGATCAGTTCGGCCAGTGCCATGGCCACTTTCTTGGCCGGGGTGATGCGATCCTCGCCATACAGGATCATACTGTGGCTGATGTCCAGCATAAGCACCGTGGCGCAAGCGCTCTGGTGTTCGGTCTCGATCACTTCCAGATCATCTTCGCTCAGGCGCAGATCATCCAGACCGTGCTGTTGGGCGTTCCGGATACTGTCGCTCATGGCGATCTGCTCGATGCGATCGCCGTACCGGTAGCTGCGCCGGTCGCTGGTCTGCTCGTCGCCCTCCCCCACCCTGCGCAGGCCGTGGTCCCCCTTGTCGCTTTTTTTCAGCTTACCGAAAACCTGATCGAGCGCGCGCTGGCGCAAGAGCTGTTCGGCCTTGCCGGTGAGCGGCGCTTTCCCTCCTTTCGCAGGCGCATCACCGATGATGCCGTGCTTCCGCAGGTCGTCTTCGAAATTCGTGCGGGTGTACTCCTTGTTGAAAAAGCCGTGCTCCTTGTTCAGTTCGTCCATCCACTTCAACGCTTCCTCCACATCACCACTGGTGTGGGTGAGCAGCTCCAAGAACAACGGAAGCAGCTTCTCGAACGGACCGCGATCATCCTGCGGCGGCAGGTATTTGGCGAAGCGGTGACCTGACATGTGTTTCATCCCGCACCTGCGGGTGGAACAAAGTAACGCCTGCGGGCCGCATCTGTTCGGCAGGGCATGAATGAAGAAGCCCTTCCACCCAAAGGTGGAAGGGCTTCGGTCAGGGGTTCGCTGATCAGCGCTTTACCAAACGGGCCGAGCCGTGGCCTCCGTCGCGATCGGTGATCGTTACGGAGTAGCAACCCGGCGTGAGCGCATCGGTATCCAACTGCCAACGGCGCGTGCCGATGGGCATGCGCTCGGAAGCCACTGTCCGGCCGGAAGCATCCGTGATGAAAATTGCCGCATCCGCACCGGTGGGTTCGGTCAGGTTAACGGTCAGTTGATCATCCGCGGGGTTGGGCATGAGACCGATCTCCATAGGGAGAGAGACGGCTTCCTGCAGGCCAACTGGTGCGGAGGACAGGTAACGGATGCCCTTATCAGTGATGGTCAGCAACGAGACGAGACTGTCCGAATACACCGTGAGGATCGGCATCTTCAGGAACGGTGCGTAATAGTCATGCTGCACGCGCTTGTGGTTCACATCGGTGAGGTTCCCGTTCACGGGGATCTGGATCATCTCGTTGATGTTGGTCCTCACGCGCAAAACCTCAGCGGTGGTGCCCCCAGGCAGCAGGATGCTGCCGTAGCCGTCCGCTTCTCCCGATACAAAGCCAAGGCGCGTACCTGTTTCGCCATCTGAAGAGACGGATCCCACCACCTGATCCGACCATGCTCCGTTATCGCTCAACGGCAACTGGAGATCAAGGGCGTTGTTGGAGTGGGTGATCTCCAGGTAGACGTTCTCAATGAGGATCAGCAGGTGTTGCAGCTCACCCACGCGCTCCAGACCTGCGGAGGTCACCTCATAGAATACCGTGTCTTGCGAATTGGTGGAGGCCATCTGTGCGGTCGGATACAGGTCCGCGTTGGAGTAGACCGATGGATCGAACCAATGGAATTCCGTGGTGCCAGTGGGGGTAAGGGCACTGTAGTCGAAGAGCACGCCATCGCCGCCTGCGGGTGGTTCGGCGTAGGCTGCCTTGCTATAGACGAAGGTGTCGCCAACGGCGGGCAGGTTATCAGCGGCTGTGATGGTGATCTGGCCCTGGACGCCAGTGGCCATCAGGGCGGTAGCGAAGAGAGCGGAGAAGTGTGGTCGCATGTGTAGAGTTTGTTCGGTCGCAAGGTATGACGGCACCAGAAGGGTGAACGCTGCCTGATGCGGACCAGCTCGATGACCGGACGAATGACAGGTCTCGCCGAACCGTGAGCGGTCTGGCTTTCCCGTTGCGTCCGCGCGCTATTGCGGTTCTACTTATTCATGTTCTTTGCCCCATGAAATACAGTGTGAGCGAACTGAGCGACGTGATCCGCGATCGGCGCACCATCTTTCCGAAGGACTACACGGCGCGGGAGGTACACCGCGACATCATCGAGCGGGTGCTGCAGAACGCTGTGTGGGCGCCGAACCACGGGATGACGCAGCCGTGGCGTTTCACGGTGTTCACCGGTGAAGGGCGCAAGCGGCTGTCCGCCTTCCTGGGGGCGGAATACACGCGGAACACGCCTCCGGAAAAATTCCTTCCGAAGAAGCTCGCCAACCACACGGACCGGCCCTTGCAGAGCAGCGTGGCGATCGTGCTCGGGCTGGCGCGCGACCCCCACCGCAAGATCTCCCAGCTCGAGGAGCAGATGGCCATGGCCTGCGCTGTTCAGAACATGTACCTCACCTGTACGGCCTATGGGCTCGGCGGCTTCTGGGCCACCGGTGCCGTGCTCACGAGCGACGCTTTGCGCGACTTCATCGGCCTGGGCGAAGAGGACCGGTGCGAGGGCATCTTCTACATCGGTTATCCCCCGGGGGAATGGCCCAAAGGCTACCGCAAGCCGTGGGTGGACTTCGTGAAGTGGGAGGAGTGATCGGTTCGGGTCAGTTGCCGGTACCCTCCCTTTCTTTCGGTACCAGGATCATGGTCCACCCGTTCGGATGGATGTCCACTTCGATAGTCTCACCCCGGTCCAAGGCGGCTTGATCGATGGCACGCACGCTGGGGTCGTAGCATGTGGGTCCGATAAAGACGACGGTCTGCACCAGCCACCAGCCCAAGAGCAGCGCCATGGCCACTTTGGGCCAGCGGCCTTGGTTGTCCAGAACGAGGCATGCCGCCCAGGCCACGAAGACCACGGGCAGGTAGAAATTGCGTATTCCCGCTCCGTAGGGCGATAGGAAGCCGGGCGCTCCGCGATAGCTCGCCCACGTGGCCAGCACCAACGCGCCAGCGCACAGGAGCAGGACGTTCACCGAGCGTTGGTGCGGATGTGGAACACGGAACAGTGCGTAGAGCCCGCCCGCCGCGAGCAGCAGCAAGGGCACTTGGGCCCAGACCGGCATACACAGCACGGAAGGTGAAAGCACGGAAAACCAGGTCTGGTAGAAAAGCGCTTGCAGCAAGCCGAGTATCACCGGTCCGGCCGTAGAACCGGTGCGGGCCACGTCCCCCGCGTGGAACAGCCCGATAATGCAGGCCACCGCTCCGGCCACGATGATCAGTAGTTGCTCCAAACGTGGCCAACCCTCTCCCGCCTGCCGCGCTCGCCACCATCCGAGGCCGATCGCTGGCAAAAAGACCAATGAATACGGCCCGGTGAAGCTGGCCAGAAAAAGTACCAGCGCATCCAACACACGCATCACTCGGCCTTGGGGTCGCGTACCGAACAGGATGATGGGTATAAGCAGGGCCATGGGCCATTGCACATTGGTCATGTTCGTCCAGATCTCGTTGCCGATGGGAACGAGTACGGAGGAGAGCACCGCCGAGCCGCGCCAAAAGCCGTGTACGGGCAAGCGGAAAAAAACATAGCCCCAGACGGTGATGTACATGAGCAGCACGGCACCCAGATTCACCCAAGGCATCTGCGACATCGGCACGCCGGAAGACAGGCCAAGCGCCGCTACCGCCCTCGGATAGAGGTGGTGGTAGCCTCCGCTCCGACAGCCGACCGTGTCCCAACCACTCGTGTAGGCGTGGGCGAGGAAAGCGCGTCCTTCTTCCCCATAGAACCAAGGGCGCGTAAAGGCATCGGGGCGGCGCAGGAGAAGTACCGCCAAGCAGGCGAGCACCAGCAGGATGAACAAGCCAAACTCTGTCGTCCGGGGAGAGCTGAAGAAAAGGCGTGTTGGACTCCAGCCGTTCACGCGGCGAACCTACTCCACTACCACCTTGCT
>JANOPI010000300.1:0-16017 GCA_031421755.1 Flavobacteriales bacterium
TCACCAGCGGTATCACAGCGGAAGCGATCTCCGTGGTAGTGATGACTTCGGGTGGGGAGAGCATGTGGTCAGATCAGTTTGATCCAAGCGCAAAGGATTTGGCCGAACGCATTGCTTTTGTTCTTGATGTCGGTTGTGTTCTCGAAGTAAATGACGCCCCGGTCCTTGCCGAGCCATTTGATCAGGCCGTCAGGATCCGCGATGTCCTTCTGCACATCGATGCCCTTCACTTTTGCACCAGCATGCAGGATCACTTCGACCTTGGTCACACGGCGCGGTCCGTTCAGCGTGGCGAACCACTCAGTGGTGCGGAAGCTGGCCGCGTTCCATTTCACGCCTTCTTGGATCGACTTGTCCGCAGAAAGGATGATGGTGCGAAGCTTGTCGATCTCTTCACGCAGTGGATGCTTGTTCGCATCCAGCAAAGCAGATACTGTAGAGTCTAAGCGGTTCGCCATGATTTCAGGCTTGAGCCTCCGCATGTGCCTTGAACCGATCGAGGATCGCTTGCCAACCGCCGCGCTGCAATTCCACGGTGTTCTGCGTTTCGGCATCGAACGATTCCACCACGCGGGTAACGCCATTCTCCGATGAGAAGAGGATCTCGCAGGTGCGGCCGTCGGCCATGGTGTAGGCGATCCGCTTGTGCAGTTGCACATCATCGTAAATGCCCTCGAAATCGAAGCTCACGCTGCCGTCGCGGGCGGCCATCGTACTCGAGAACTTTCCAGCGGTGCGTGGATCATTGCTCGCCTTGGGGCAGTGCCAATCATCGCTGGCAGCGCACCATTGCGTGATGTGCTGGGGGTCGGTCCAGATGTTCCAAACGTCGGCCACTGGTTTGTTGACCAGTGCCGTAACGGTGATGCGGGTCGGGGTGCTCATTGTATGCAGTGAAGTTGGGGTTGTATGATGTCAGAGGGCTTTGAGCAATTCCTCCAACTGGTCCAGGCCCATCGTGAAGCCTTCCTTGAAGCCCATCGCCACTATCTGGTCCAGATCTTCAATTGAATCGAAGTGCAATACCATGCGCACCATGGTTTGATCGATGCCCTCGCTGAAGGTCGCATCCCAACCCACTTTCGGTTTGATGCTGTTCGCCACGCCATGCTCATCACAAAAGGCATCGCTCCCGGAGAAGTAGGTCTTCGGCCGGACGGTCTCGTAGTCGAAGTAGCACCAATGCCGATCGCCTTCCGGCCCCTGCATGTAGTAGAGCCAGCGTCCGCCCTCACGGAAGTCCAGTGATTTGATCACGCATTCGTAGGGCTTCGGTGCCCACCATTTGCAGAGGATTTCCGCACGCGTCCAAGCGGCCCATACGGGATCCAATGGAGCGTTGAAGGAGCGCTCAACGGTGATGGATCGTGATTCCATCTGCACGATGAAATTGAAGACCGATGGTCTGATCATGACTTCTTCTTTTTGGACTTCGTTGTCTTGGCGGATGTTGCACTTCCTTCAGCTGACCTGGCTTGCAATTCCATCAGGTAAGCATCGAGCCGATCAAATCGTTCTTCCCACATCTGCCGATACTGCTCGATCCACGAATCGGCTTCGCGCAGCGGCTCGGGTTTCAGTTCGCAGGGTCGCCATTGGGCCTCTCTGCCGCGCGCGATCAACTGCGCGCGCTCCAGTACTTTCAGGTGCTTGCTGATCGCTGGCAGGCTCATGGCGAAAGGCGCTGCGATCTCGTTCACCGATGCGGCACCCGTGCTCAATCGCGCGAGTATGGCGCGCCGCGTAGGGTCGGCGAGGGCAGAGAAGGTGAGGGAGAGGCGGTCCATGATCCGTTGACGAGGCAAACGTATTAAACCAAATGGTTAAATACAGGAACGCCGAAAAATATCCCGGAACGCAGGTTTCTCTGCATGATCGCGATCGACCGGAAGGCGTTCCTGTCCGTTGAGCGTAGTCCCTCGTCTGTTGGGGTTACTTTGCCCGCATGTGCCGTTGGTCTCTCCTGGTCTTCGCCGTGCTGTTCCGAAGCGTCGGCATGGCGCAGCAACCCGCGCTGCTCGGCTACTACGCCGGTGATGGTCACGATCTGTACAGTCGCGAGATCGGGAAGATGACGCACCTGATCTGGTGCTTCCTCCACTTGCAAGGGGACAGCCTGGCACCGCTGGACAAGTCGCAGGAGAAGGTGATCCGCAAGATGGTAGGCTTCAAACGCGAGCACCCGCAATTGAAAGTGCTGCTTTCGTTGGGCGGCTGGGGCGGCTGCGAAACGTGCTCCGACGTGTTCAGTGTGGAAGCCGGTCGCAAGAAATTCGCGCGCAGTTTGCATGCGCTGCTGAAACGTACATGGACGGACGGTATCGACCTCGATTGGGAGTATCCCGCCGCGCAAGGACCCGCCGGCCATGCGTTCAAACCCGAGGACCGACGGAATTTCACCTTGCTGGTGCGGGCGCTCCGCAAAGAGCTCGGGGACACGTACGAGGTGTCCTTCGCCGTCGGTGGCTTCGAGGAGCAGTTGGAAAAGGGCTTCGAGTGGGACAGCATCATGCCCATTTCCGATCGGGTACACATCATGAGCTACGACCTGGTCCATGGGCACAGCAAGACCACCGGACACCACACACCCCTGTTCAGCACGAAAGTGCAGGCGACCTCGGCTGATGCCGCGGTACGCTGGCTGGCGGGGCATGGTGTGCCGATGGAGAAAGTGGTGATCGGGGCGGCGTTCTATGGTCGCGTTTTCGGAGTGTCGGATGGCAGCGGCAGTGGTCTTCACAAACCGGGAACCTTCAAGCGGACCATTTCGTGGAGCGCCACGGACAGCACCATTACGCAAGCAAGGGGCTGGAACTGGTCACGCGATCCGGTAGCGAAGGCACCTTATGCGTTCAACGTGATCGCGCGCGAGTTCTTCACCTGCGATGATGTGGAGAGCGTGACGGACAAAGCGCGTTACGTACGCGAACTGGGGCTCGGTGGTATCATGTTCTGGCAATTGCGCGACGACCGATCGAAGGGTGGACTGCTCGACGCGATCCACCGGGAACTTCGCGCGCCCTAGCCAACGGCTGGAAGGTCGATCACCGGGCGATCACGAATCGCGCGCTGCCGACCCTGCCTGTTCGGGGATCCCCCAGATTCAGTACGTAAGCACCGGCAGGCAGTTCCTCCACGTCGATCCGCTTCTCAAAGTTTCCGTTCGCACTCACTGTCACTCGGCGCACGGGCCGGCCATCCTCTCCTGCGATGTCGAAGAGCAGGATCCCCGCGCCGTTGACATACCCGCGAACGATGATCGCGTCGTTCGCCGGATTGGGTGAAACAGAAAGTGTCACCGTCCCGTGGCCCTGCTCCTGCATACCGATGAACAGGTTTCCCTTGGCGAAGGCGTATTCCCCTTGGCGCAAGGTGTCGATGGTCATGAACCCATCACCGTCCGTTAGGTTGCCAAGGCCGAGGCTCACATCCGGACAGATGGACCAGGGTGCGTCCGGCTGGGGACGGTAAGCCAACAACGCGTCCGCTTCGGAGATCCCATAGAGTTCCTCGTCCAACTCGTCAGGGTCTCCGTCATAGTAGAGGCGCCCATCCAATTTGGTGCCTTCGGGCCAAAGTCCATCCACCCGCCAGTAGTGTACGTTGCTCACCTCGTAGATGCCCGGCGCCAAGGGGTCATCGCCGGCACCTGCCCAGATGTGCTCAACGCGCACCAACGTGGTGTCCACCAGTTCATTCTGGTAGATCAGGAACTTGCAGCGGGGCACGTTGGTCTGGAAACCTTCACCGGGTATGATATTGAACTCATGGTCCATACGGGCCTGGTTCAAGCGATTGTAACGGTTGAGCGCGGCCATCACTGGTTCGAACGGGCAGAAGACCTGTAGCGCTGTGTTGGGTCCGCTTCCTGAAACCTGGTAGTCCTGCACCTGGCCGTCCGCGCTGAACAGGGTGAGGTCCAAGGGTACGTTGGTGTGCAGGCCGGAGGTACCGCGCACGCGCTGGCGCAGCACGAGATCCACAAGGAAGCCGCCGCCATCGGGCACGCTGGTCATGCTCTGGGTTGTGAAGACGGAGTATCCCGGGGTGAAGACCTGGTCGTTGAAGAAGTCATCGAGTTGCACGCCGGATGCGGCTTCAAGCGCGTCCCGGAGTCCGTTGGCGTCCAACGTGGCATTGCCATGATCGATCTGCACCGTATGCATGGCCTGGCGGAAAAGCGTATCGCCCAAGTATCCGCGGAGGTTGTGGATCACGGCCGCTCCCTTGTAGTAGGTATGAAGGCCGTAGATCTGCGGATCCGGCATGGGGCTCAGCGCTTGGAATCCATCGTCCTGCAGGTGAGCGTTCTCAAGCACGTAGAGCATGTTGTCCTTCACCACGTCAACGAAGTCCTCTGCTCCGAAAGCCCATTCTTCCAGCAGGTGTCCGCTGTATTCCGCCGGTCCCTCCTTGATCCACATGTCATTGTGCGTGTAGGGGGTAACATGGTCGCCCCACCAATGGTGGCCGAGTTCGTGCCCGAAGAGCCCGCGATTGTCGAACAGTGAAACGCCAGGGTCCGCCATAAAAGCGGGGTAGGCCACGTTTTCGGGGATCTCCAGCGCTCCATCTGTGGTGAGCACATAACCTACGCGGTCATACGGGTAAGGACCATACCAGAATTCGTAGCAATCGATCGCTTCACCCAGGCTGACGAACTTGGAAACCATGTTGTTCAGTTGGGCGGGTTTGGCTGTTAGCCGAACGGGGATGTCGCCGTATGCACCGGTGTGGATGAAGTTCGAGTCCACATAGTTCGCCACGGCGATCGCCGAGACATGGGTGGAGATCTCCTGGTCGAGATCGAATGTGCGCACCACGGTATCACCACCGAGTTGGATCTCACTGATCAGATCGCCCTGGCAATGCGCTCGGAACGTGCCGCTGCTCATCACGTGGTAGGTATAGCTGGCGCGCTCAACGAAGCTGTCGAAGCAGGGATACCACACCTTGCCGAAGTGGGGCGGTATGGTGCTCAGGCCGATGCCCAGGTTGTAGATGTAGTTGCTGGCGAAATAGAATCCGCCCCAATCCGGGTCACGCTCCGGCTGGCCATGGTAGTGGACCGTAAGTTCCCCCGTGTCACCAGCTAGTGTGATGGGCAGGTCCACTTCCAAAAGATCGTCCATATGCGTGTAAGGCAGGGATCCTCCCGGTGAGGTGATGGAATCCACGATCAAACCATCCACCAGATCCAGTCGCAGGTCCGCGCCACTGATCAAGGCCACATGGGTAATGGTGGTGGCCGCTTTGATGGTCTGCCCACCATAGTCGGTCACATCGATGGCGATGTCATAATGCAGCAGGTCAAACGTGTCGCTCCTGGCGATGGTGCTCACGATGTCCTCCCGCGCTCCGATGTTCGTGGGCTGGTACGCATGGTGGCCTCCGTTGCGGAAGTGGTGGCATCCGAAGCGGTACGGTTGGGCGCTGGCAGCGAGTGCGATCAGGCCACAGGCCAGCAGGGTGAGGGGTCGGGAGGGCATCATTCGGCAGGGCGGGAACTAATGAGCGTGCCCAAACTTATCACGGTGGTCGGGTCGGAAGCACAAGAAGTGGAGCGGGAACCGATGATGGTGGAAAGGTTGCCGGGCTCGGAAGCGGGGAAAGAGAACATTTTGCCTGCCGATCGGGGCCACTCCAGGGTCACTACTTCGCTTGCGGTGGCGGCTGATAGGGAGGTACTTCGCGCGCCCCTTGGCGCTGGTGCGCCGAACCTGGTCGCAACCGACAGGTTGTGCTGCGCTGATCAAGGCGCATCTTTGGGGCCGATCGAACCCGATGGAAAAGAGTTTGGAAGCGCGCATGGAGCGCGTAAAGCAATGGTTGGTGGGCATCTGGTTGTTCCGTGAACCCGGCAAAACACCACGCTGGTGCGGCACCTTTGTGTACCGCGGCTACTACTACGACGTGAGCGCCAAGCACAGCGCGCTGAGCGCCGTGAAAGCTGTGGAAAAACGCGTGGAGGACCTCGAGAAGGCCCATGCAAAGGCCACTCGGAAACAAAAGCCGACATCGAAGCGGTCCGCCTCGCTGAAGAAGTCAGGAGCTGGAAAAAAAAGATGAGCGCCCTGTTCCTCACCTGTGTCCATCGATGTCCATCCCTGTGCATCGGTGTCTGATCCAGCACTGAACGAGATCCAGTTCAAGAAACCGATCTACCCGATCGGTGAACAACTCGCCCGTTACCTTGTATCGCACGCGCGCAGCGTACCGTTACCCATCGCCTACAACGATCTGCTGCGCCATGATGGCCTGCTCGCCCAGCGCGATGCAGAGGGCAAGGAGACGCTCTGGACCACCGTGATGCTGAAGCCTTCTGAAATGGAGGACACACACGAGCGCCTGGTGGACCTCTACCAGTTGCTCGTGGCCGATGGCCGCCGATTGCCCTATCTCGCTGTGGCCAGCATCGACTTCTGTGCGTACGGTAACAGCCAGCCATTCCGGATCAAGATCCTTAACCAGATCAACGACAACCACGATTACTACTACATCAAGAAAGCGGACGCCAGCCGGGTGTACGGATTGGAACTTGAGCACATGCTCAGCCCCAACAAGATCAACTACGCGGTGCATGGCAGCACGCTGGTGGAAGAGCACATCATCGGGGTACCCGGCGATGATTTCATCAAGGATCCCGAGCACTACGGCGGTAATTTCAACCCTGTGCGGCTCTGCAAGGAATTCGTCAAATTCAACGAGCGCTGTTTCGCTCGGCTGTTGGGCGATATGCGCGCCTATAACTTCGTGGTGGACGTGATCCAGGACTTCGACAAGGTGCAATACCGGTTGCGCAGCATCGATTTTGACCAGCAGAGCTACGAGGGCCGCCACCGCATCTACCTGCCGCAGTTCTACAAGGAGAACCTGCCTTACATGGAGCTTGGTCGCAAGCACATCAGCATGGAGACCGCACAGCAATACGCCCACGAAGAGCGATCACTCCTGCGCAAACGGTACAAGCTGGCGGAGGACCAGATCCGCGAGCTGCTCGAAGTGATGCGGATCGACCGTGTGAGCACGGACGAGCACCGCGCCCAACTCCGCGAAGAACTCGCCCTGTACCACCATGCGCCCGACTTCCGGACATGTACCACCATGGGGGATATCCTGGCGGTACAGATGAAGGTGGTGCTTGGCGTTTGAGCGGTACGCAGGTCACTCAACGAGCGGGATCCTTTTCGGTGTGCCTGGCTCACGCCGGTAACACCACGCTCAACTCCGTTATCGCCGGTGTTCCGCTCACGCAGCGGAGCAACTCGACCTCTTTCACAATTCAACCACTCCCACTCTTTGGGAGAGGGATACAGGGTGAGGTTGAACAGGCACGGCTGAATTGTGAACGAGGTCAAGTGAACGGGTCACTGGTGATCGCGATTTCATAAATGGAGTATTCACCCTCTCGCCCTGGGATGGAACTGCAGGATATTGCTGCGCAGGTATTCCCTGTCCAGGTGCGTATAGATCTCGGTCGTGGTGATACTCGCGTGGCCGAGCATCTCCTGCACAGCGCGCAGGTCCGCACCGCCTTCCACCAGGTGCGTAGCGAAGGAATGGCGGAAGGTGTGCGGGCTGATCACCTTATCCACTCCGGCCTTCACCGCCAGCTTCTTCACCAGGTTGAACACACTGACCCGCGAAAGTCCGCCGCCCTTGGCATTGAGGAAGAGGATATCCTCGGCCTTCTTGTGAACGGACAGGTGAACGCGTTCCTCCTTGCGGTAGAGATCGATCTGTTTCATGGCCTCCGGGCTTATGGGCACCAGGCGCTCTTTGTCGCCCTTGCCGATCACGCGCACGAAACCCTCCTCGAAGTGCAGCCAGCTCATGCGCAGGCCACAGAGTTCGCTTACCCGCAATCCGCAACCGTAGAGCGTCTCGATCATGGCGCGGTCGCGGTGGGCCAGTGCGCGGCTCATGTCGATGGCCCGCACCATGGCGTCGATCTCTTCGATACTGAGGAAGACCGGCAGGTAGCGACCTGTCCGGGGGCTCTCTAACAGGTCCGTAGGGTCGTTGGTCACGAGCTTCTCTATGCGGAGCATCTTGTAGAAGCCGCGCACCGCGCTCAGCAGTCGCGCTTGGCTGGTGGCGTTCAGCCCTTGTTTGGCAACGTGGGTGGTGAAGGCCTGCAGATCATCCAGCTTCATGCCGGCTGGTTGCAGAACCGATGTGTGCTCCTCGGCGAACGCTCTGAGTTTGCCCAGATCACGCACATAGGCTTCCACGGTGCGATCGCTCAAGGAGCGTTCCAGCTTCAGATGGATACGGAAATCGGTGAGCGCTTGGGACCAGTCCATGAAAGGTGGAAAGGTGGAAAGGTGGCGAGGTGGTGACGGACGCCTCAGTTGGCATCCATGCACCATCGCATGTTAGCTCCAGGGCAACACATTGCCCTTCCGCAGGTGAATGTGTTTTCTTCTTCCCCTCTGGGGAAACTCCGCCTTGTTGAAAACTTCGGATCCGAAAATTTGGTGGAAGCCGCCATGTGATGCTTAATTGTCCGTCGCAAGTCTGCCAGAAAATCCGTCAACAACTAAAACGGTAGGTGACTTGAACACCACGAACGTCGAACCAAGAACAACAACCACAATGGCAACGGAGCTCAACAAGGAAAAACTGAAGGCACTGCAACTGACCATGGACAAGATGGACAAGACCTTCGGGAAAGGTGCCGTCATGCGCATGGGTGATAATGCAGTGGAACAAGTAGAGGTGATCCCGACCGGTTCGATCGGCTTGGACATGGCCTTAGGCATCGGCGGCTATCCCAAGGGGCGTGTGGTGGAGATCTACGGACCGGAGAGCAGTGGTAAGACCACCTTGGCGATCCATGCCATCGCCGAAGTGCAGAAGAAAGGAGGCATCGCCGCGATCATTGATGCGGAGCACGCCTTCGACCGGTTCTATGCTGAATCATTGGGGGTTGACACGGAGAACCTCTTGATCAGCCAGCCCGATAACGGCGAGCAGGGATTGGAGATCGCTGACAATTTGATCCGATCCGGGGCGATCGACCTGTTGGTCATCGACAGCGTCGCGGCCCTCACACCACGTGCGGAGATCGAAGGGGAGATGGGCGATAGCGCGATGGGATTACAGGCCCGCTTGATGAGCAAGGCGCTTCGCAAGCTCACCGGCACGATCAGCAAAACAGGGTGCTGCTGCATCTTCATCAACCAACTGCGTGAGAAGATCGGTGTCATGTTCGGCAATCCCGAGACCACCACCGGTGGCAATGCGCTGAAGTTCTACGCCAGCATTCGCCTGGACATCCGCCGCAGCAACCAGATCAAGGATGGCGAGAACGTTGTTGGCAACCGAACCAAGGTGAAGGTGGTGAAGAACAAGGTTGCTCCGCCGTTCAAGAAGGCTGAATTCGACATCATGTTCGGCAAAGGCATCAGCAAGACAGGCGAGATCATTGATATGGGTGTGGAACTCAACATCATCAAAAAGAGTGGAAGCTGGTTCGCCTACCAGGATCACAAACTGGGGCAGGGCCGGGACGCCGTTCGCCAACTGCTGGAAGACAATGTGGAGCTCTGTGAGGAGCTCGAACAGAAGATCAAAGCCAACACCGTTGCCTTGCCCGCAATGGCCGAAGCCTGATCACCATGGAGGAAAGCCGGTGCGATCCCCTTCGCGTACCGGCGAGGTTTTACATTCGGATCCCCGTTCACCAGAACGGGGATCCGGTGTTCATGGGGCGATCGATCATGTGGGGAGTACTGGGAGGGTCCTGCTTGGCCTGTTTTTCAGGTTGCGTGGGTGGTCCTGCTGAAGGCACCAGGGTAGAGGTAGCCGCATCGTCTTTGGACAGTTTTTCGGTAGCGTTCGCCGCCATTGAGCAGCGCATCATCGCAGAACCCGGCAACGCCGCGCATTATGCCGAGCGCGCAGAACTCAATGTGATGCGCGATAGCCTTTCGCGGGCGATAAAGGATATGGAGCGGGCCGTACAATTGGACAGTGTGGATGTGGATCATCGGATCCGGTTGGGAGACCTGTACTACAGCGCCGTACGGCTGGGCAACGCGCGCGACCAGTTCAACCGCGCTATGGAAATGGTACCGACGGATACACGCCCCAAGCTGCGACTTGCCGAAGTTCAGATGGTGCTTCGCGAATACGCGGAAGGTATGGCGCTCGTGAACGAAGCACTTCGCCTCGAACCGGCCGCCGCCCGTGGCTACTATCTGAAAGGCTACATCCACATGGAAACCAAGGATACCAACCGCGCGATCAGCAGCTTTCGGACAGCGGTAGAGCAGGACCCGCAGGATTACACCAGCTACATCATGCTGGGCCAATTGAGCGCCGCCCGTCGCGATCCCTTGGCCGAGCAGTACTACAGCACAGCGCTTGAATTGCGGACCAACTCCGTGGAAGCCTGGTATGGAAAGGGCATCTGGGCACAGAACAACGGAAGGGACAGTCTGGCGCTGGCGTGTTACGAGCGCATCAAAGAGATCGATCCCCAGAACGCCCTCGCATGGCACAACAGTGGTTGGGTGAAGATGGAGCACTTGGGCGATCTGCCCGGCGCGAAAGCGGACTTCTCCCGTGCGCTCGAACTGAACACGGGCTACACGGATGCTTGGTACAACCGCGGAGTGGCGATGGAGCGATCTGAGCAACTCGATAGCGCCGCCGCCAACTACCAGATCTGTTTGGGCATCGACCCTGCCCATACACTGGCAGCCAATAGCGTGGATCGCTTGGCCCGCAAAGGCGTGCGTATCAAGACGCGCGCCAGCAAAGGGCCACCGGCTTCCACCCGGTGAAGGATCAGACCTCCGGCCTGATCTGTTCTTCGCTAAGGAGCCCAGGCGTTGAAGAGATAGGCCGCAAGCCTGAGCCAAATATTTCCGCCCACACCATTCATGCAGCGATAAAATCTGCTAGAACAGGTATCAGGTGCGATCTCTGCTATGATCCGCCAGCCCCGGCCGTACCCGGAATTGCCTTGCCTTATCGGGCAAGGCAAAGCGTTCTCCGAAAAAAGTGGAGCGAAAGGGAGTCGAACCCTCGACCTCGTCATTGCGAACGACGCGCTCTAGCCAACTGAGCTACCGCCCCGGAAAAGCGCCCCGGTAAACAGGCCGGAAGCGGTTACAAATATGAGGATCCCGGGCGCTTGTTACGAGGCTTTGCGCATGCGGCGCTCCTGCGGCTCGAAGGTCATCTGGAAGGTGGTGCCTTCGCCCTTCAGCAGATTGATCCGGCCTTCAAGCTGGGTGGCCAAGGCACGCACCAGCTCCAGCCCGAACGAATCCGTATGGAAGAATTGTTCCTGTCTCATGCCCACGCCGTTGTCACTGAACACGAGTTCGCATTGGTTCTCACCCAACCGGCGGAGCACCACGGTGATCTGTCCATCCGCACGCCCGGCGAACGCATGTTTCGCTGAATTGGTGAGCAGTTCGTTCAATAGCAAACTCAGCGGTATCAGGTTGTCCAGGTTGGCATGGTCATAGGTCACATGCAGATCGACCTTGACCCGTTCCTGGAGCCCATGCTGCTTGAGGATCGCGGCGGCCAACGACACAAGGTGCGCTTTCACGTTCACGCGGTTCAGGTCACCTACCCGGTAGATGTGCTCATGCACCAGCGCCATGGACCGCACGCGTCCTTGGCAATCGTCGAGAACTTCTTGCAGACGGTCATCTTCCACGTATGCGCCCTGCATTTTCAGGAGGGTATTCACGATCTGCAGGTTGTTCTTCACACGATGGTGGATCTCCTTCAGCTGAACGTCCTTTTCCTCCTCGTTCATCAGGGCTTCGGCCAGGCGCAGATTCTGGCGCTCGAGTTCCAGATTCTTCGCTTTGATCTCGTCGGTCTGTCGCAGGATCACGAGATTGCGCAAGTTGGCGCGCCGTGCCAAGCGCCTGATCCGGCGGACCATGAAGAACAGGACAGAGGCGCCCACGAGTAATGCCGCTGTACCGATGATCCACCAGCGCGCGCTCGCGCGGGCCGAGGCCACTTCGCTTTCGCTGTCGTCATACCGCTGTTGCAGATCGATGAAGGCGCGTTCCTTGGCGTCGGCGCTGTAGAGCGCTTGCAGCTCCATCATGCGCTCGGCCATGCGGTCGTTGAAAAGCGAATCCTTCAGTTCGGTGTGTCGGCGTGCGCAGGCCAAGGCCAGCTGCGTTTCGCCAAGCCCTTCGTGCATACGGCTGAGCAGGGCGAAGAGCGTGGGGTCGGAATCGAGCGTGCGGTTCTCTGACGCGATGAAACGCACTTCCTCCAGCCGGATGCGGGCGTCGCTCCAGCGTTGCATCGCGAGGTTGGCCTCGGCTATATCGCGTAACACACGGCCGAGATGCAGGTCCATGCGCAGGTCGCGGAATACGCGTTCCGCACGTGCCAATGACGGTAGCGCGTCCGCGGGTCGCCCTTGGGCGATGAACGCTTCGCCTTGTCCGGTCCAGACATTGGCCTGGCCCACACTATCCTCATGCGCGGCGTAGTAGGCCAAAGCCTCATCGCCGTGGCGCAGCACTTCCTCGAAGCGGCCGGCGAGCACCAGCGAGTTCATCAGCTCAACGATGCCTTTGCCCACCGCACCACTGTCACCCGTTCCTTTCAGGATGAGCAGGGCTTCCTGTCGTAGTTCCACCGCCCTATCGAAGGATCCGGTTCGTTCGTAAGCATCGCACAGGCAGCGGATATCGTCGGCCAGCGCGCGGGGGTCATTGGCCTTTTCACTCAAGCCTACGGCACGGATCGCGCTGAGCAGGAACTGGTCGTAAGCCCCTGCGGCACGCTCCAATTCACGTTGCTGCCTTACCGCGCGCAACAACAGCGCCTGGTCTCCGGCCTTCGCGGCAAAGGCGACCGCCATGGCCACCTTTACCAGGCTCTCCCCGGGCTGGTTCTTGGACTGGGTGCTGGCGATAACCAATAGCGCACGCGCCCTATCCGACGAAGTGCTCGATCCGTCGACCTCAACGGCCAAACTATCCCCTTGCCGGGATGCGTGGGAAAGGCCTGCTGCCAAAAGCAGGCCCACCAACAGGAATGAACGCACGAACAAGTGGGGGACGATGGAGAAATGGATCACGGCGGGCGTGTTACGACGCTTGCCGCCTCCCGGTTTCCGGAAGCCGTTACTTTTCCCACATGCGGATAAACGTGGAAGTGTGCGCCACCTCGGTGGAAGAAGTGCTGGCAGCCGCACAAGCGGGTGCGGATAGTGTGGAGGTGTGCGCCTGGCTGGCTTGCGGCGGCATTACGCCCGGTCCAGGGCTTCCGAGTCTGGTGCGCGAGCGACTGAAGGACAGTACGACCAAGAGCAGGATCCTCATCCGGCCCACTCCCGGTGGCTTCCGGTATTCGGCCGATGAACGCCAGATCATCATGCGCGATGTGCTGCTGTTGACAGTAGCGGATGATGAGGCCGGGGTGGTCACCGGCGCCCTCGGTGAGGATGGTCTGGCCGATGTGCAACTGCTTGAAGTAGTGAAGTCGGCGCTCGGGGGGCGGGAATTCACCTTCCACCGGGCCATCGATCACGCTGCGGATCCGCTCGCTGTGCTCGATCAATGCCTGTCCATGGGTATCGGTCGTGTGCTCACTTCAGGAGGGACCACTTTGGCGATGGACGGCTTGGCGAACTTGAAGAAGTTGGTCGAGCGGGCAGGGGAGAAGGCGATGATCGCGGCGGCAGGAGGGATCAATGCCGGTAATGTGGTGGAACTAGTGGAGAAGACCGGCGTGCGAGAAGTGCATTTTTCCGCCCAGAAACCGCGCGCCGGAGTGCCTACCGGAGTGGCGATGAGTGCCGCGCATGCGGGCATCAACTTCCTGGTGGAACCCGATGTGGCCAAGATCGAAGGGGTGATGAACGCGTTGGTGAAAGCGGGGTTGAGATGAGTGCTCGGTTTTCGGTTGTCGGTTGTCTGTTGTCCAGCGCGCTGGCCTGCGCGCAAGAGTCGCACATCGCATTGAACGATGGCTGGACCTTTTGCCAAGTAGGGAAGGAGCAATGGTATTCCGCCGAAGTGCCTGGCGTAGTGCAAACGGATCTCCTTCGCAACGGTCTGATCCTCGACTTCTACAAAGGCAGCAACATCGACAGTGTGCAGTGGATCGAGAACGAGGATTGGATCTACGCCCGCACCATCGTCGCCAACGACTCGTTACTGGAGCATGGGCACGTTGATCTCGTCTTCAAAGGGCTGGACACCTTCGCGGAAGTCTACCTCAACGACTCATTGCTCGGAAAGGCGGACAACATGTTCCGCACATGGGAATGGTCGATCAAAGAGTTGTTGAAACCCGGCGCGAACGAGTTGAAGCTCATTTTCCGTAGCCCGATCAAGGAAGGGGCGAAGCGGCGCGATGCGTACGGCATTCAACTGCCGCATGACAACGATCCCTCGGGGGTGAGTCCCTACATCCGCAAGGCGGCCTACCAGTTCGGTTGGGACTTTTGCCCAAGACTGGTCACGAGCGGGATCTGGCAGGGGGTGGATTTGAGGTGTTGGAGCAAGGTGCGTTTCAATTCATTCGAGGTGTCCGCAGAACCCAAGGGTAAGGATCTCCATGTGTCCATCATCACGTACGCGGATCCGTCAGGTGTGGGAGAGACCGTCAAATTCAAGTTGGATGGAAAAATATTCCATCACATGCGAATGGTTCCGAATGGTGAATGGGGAATGGCGGGATTTGAAGGCAAAGTCAAATTGCCGGATCTGTGGTGGCCAGATGGTGAAGGAGATCAGCCGCTGCATACGGTAAGTGTCGAAATGATCAACGGAAAGGGCGACGTAGTCCATTCCATGCATAAGAGGATGGGATTTCGTAGCGTGGAGTTGGTCAATAGCGAGGATGGGACCGGTAAACCATTCAGCTTCCGGATCAACGGTCGCGACATCTTCATGCGAGGATGCAACGTTGTTCCTCCTAGCCTGGTGCCAACAAGTGAGGGCGATAGAGCATGGCTAGTCTTGGTCAGTACCATGCAACGTGCGAACATGAACATGGCTCGCATCTGGGCGGGTGGCGTTTATCCACCTGAGGCATTCTATGATGCGTGTGACACAGCCGGGATCCTGGTCTGGCAGGATTTCATGATGGGGAACATCATACCAGCCAACCGGGAATTCCTTGATAACCTGTGGCTCGAAGGAAGTGAGTTCGTTGAGAGGACCATGCATCATCCCAGCTTGGCCGTGTTGTGCGGTGATAATGAACTTGGCGTGGCTTGGCGGAATTGGGGTTGGCAGGAGCGCTACACATTGCACGGGAACGATTCGGCCCGTGTGGCGAACGGCTATGCAGATGCATTGGAGCTACTGGCCAAACCAGTTGTTGGACGACGCATTCCATACACCCCCACCAGCCCCCTGAGCAACTGGGGCAACGCCGAAGGCCTGAAGAGCGGCGACCTCCACTACTGGGGCGTCTGGCACGGCGACAGCGCATTCTCTTCCTTCAAGAACAACGTGGGCCGCTTCGTGAGCGAGTACGGCTTCCAGAGCTACCCGGACAGCGCGATGCTCTCGCACTACATCGATCCGAAGGAACTCTACCTCGGCAGCCCCACGATGAAACGGATGCAGCGCAGCTACAAGACCGACAAGCCCATCTGGGATGCTATCAAGCGTGAGTTGGGTAAAGAGCCGAAGACCTTGGGCGAATTCATTGAGGATAGTCAGGAGGTACAGGCGAAGGCCTACCGCATGGCCATTGAAGCGCATATGGCCGCACAGCCGCACTGCATGGGCACCCTCTTCTGGCAGCTGAACGATTGCTGGCCCGGACCCAGTTGGAGCCTCATCGACTTCGAGGGCAATTGGAAGCCGGGGATGTACGAGGTGCAGCGGCTGTATCAGTCCAAGTGACGAACCACAGGCTCTAAGTACCACGCTTGACGCCGCGGCCGATTTGAAAGGAACCACGGATGCTCACGAATGGCCACAGATGAACGCGATATCCTTCGTGCATTCAGGCTTCTGTATCCGTGTATATCCGCATCCGTGGAGGTCGGCTCCGTGC
>JANOPI010000301.1:0-23497 GCA_031421755.1 Flavobacteriales bacterium
CGCGCTCAAGCCATGGAAATGGAACGAACGATCAAGGCCCGCAAAAGCCGCCCTTATATCGAAGCCTTGATCGATGAGGCTGGGTAGAGCGTCCCGCACGGCGTGCGGGAAGGTCACCGGTTCGACTCCGGTATTCTCCACAGCTCCTCTCGCAAGTCCGCGCCCAGAGCGGATTTGCGGGGGAATGGGTAAAGCGTGGCCCTGACACGGACCAAGGCCAGGGTCCGCAACTTCCTGTGTCCATGCCACGGACCCAAGCATTCGAGCATCTCGGCTACTCCCCGGCCGAGGCCCATTTCAACTAGAGCACCTACGTCGACTATTATGTCCGGGACCCCCTCACCAAGGGGAAGCGGCGTATGCGCATCAAGCTGAATGCGGTACCGGCGGGCCAGCGCAAGGCCTACGCACGTCGGCTGGTCTGGGAACTGAATCAGAAGTTGGTCCTGGGCTGGAACCCTTGGTGAGTGGCGACTCGGCCCGCGCGCATGTGAGCATGGCGGAGGCGTTGGACACATACGTGGCCGTGAAGACGCGCGATACGAAGTACAGCTCACCACATACATACAGGAGCTTCGTTGGCGTGGTCCGCGAATGGTGTCGTGGTCAGGACCTGCTGGACAAAGCTGCGAGCGTCTTCAACCGTGGGCATGCGCTGCGCTTCCTGGATTACCTGCAGGACACCAGGCAGGTTGGCAACAACACCTTCAACAACTACATACTGCGGAGTTCCATCCTCTTCATCTGGATGATGGAGCGCGAGTATCGAACGGACAACCCGTTCAAGGGTGTGAAGCGCAAGCGCAAGGAAGAGAAGCTGCGCACCTTGATCACTCCGGAAGAACGGACCGCCTGCCTGGACTGGTTCCAGCGCAATGACCCGCCGATGGTGATGGTCTGCCTTTGGGTATTCCATACGCTGCTTCGTCCCCGGAGTGAACTGCTTCGGATCGGGTGCAGAATGTGGACCTGCGGAACGGTGTGGTGAACGTGGATGGCCGCGTGAGCAAGAGCTCGCGCATACGCCGGCCAGCGATCGCCGATGTGATACTGCCCTACATAGCCGCCTCACCGCTGATCGGCGCGAAGCCCGGATGGTACGTGGTGGGAAAGGGGCTGCTCCCGGGGCCAGTGAAGAGCGGGCAGAACACAGTGGGGAACCGGTGGAACGCCATGCGCAAGGCTTTGGGCTGGGCAGTTGACAAGGAACTGTACAGCCTGCGCGACTCCGGTATCGTGCAGCTGATCGCGGACGGTCTGGATCTGCACTTCGTGATGCGCCAGGCTGGGCACAAGGACATAGCGACCACCAACAGGTATGTGCAGCACTACTTTACGAACGGACTTGAAGAGGTGAAAATGAAAGCTACCCGGTTCAGCGGACTGAGCGCGTTCTGAAATGCAAGAGGCCCCGTGCACGGGGCCTCGTCGGGAACCTATGATGTGCGCCGCGGGCCCGACCGGATCAGGCCCGCTGTGAAAGCCATTAATGGTCCGCGCCCAATTCGAGAGCCCTCAGTGCATGAAATGCTTCAGTGATCCCCTCCTTCTCCTTCTTCGTCAACGTATGGTCCGAATGGTACTGGCTGCCCTCAAACCGGATGATCGCTTCATCACTAGTAGCAAGTTCCTGAAGCGCAAATCGGTTATCGCTGTTCAGTGGTTCATCAGACCACTCCCAAACAGAACCGGAGCCATTGTCGCGCTTCCATTCAGCACCTTTTGGTGTGAGCGGTAGCTTGATCCGATTGACAGAAGCAATTGCATTCTTCACGAACAACCAGTCATCCGCGGAGTACTTCACCACGACTCTGCCCCACGTTGAGCCATCCTGTTTATGCCCTAGGTACACATACACGCAGGTTTGATCCACGTATCGCGGTTTCGACTTGGGGTAGTACCATGTGATACCTTCAACTTTGTCGATCGTCTTGAACATGGACTTCAACACGCGCGGACCGATCACGATTGATATACTATCTGCAACCGCAGATAGTGAGTCTGTAAATAACCTTAGTCGATCCTCCTTCGCTGCCGCTAATTGGCTTGCATCCTCTTGAGGCGCGTAGATCACTCGGTTGGGGGGGCCGGGCCGGTGCCGGACTCGACCTGTGCTGCTTCCGGCAATAGGGCGGATCCGTACATGAAATAGGCGATAGCGCCTACTGCTAGCAGGATAAGAATGGCGGAAGTGCGATTCATCGCGCCAATCTATGCCCTTCTCCGCTTCGTCGTATTCCGGTCCTTGCTGCGCTCCCAATTGCTCGGGCTGCGGTCGTAGTTCTTGTTGGGGCGGAACACCACCTCGCGGTTCTGGCGAACGGCTGTGGTAGTGCCCTGCACAGCAGCGGTGTTCTCATCTGTCTTGGCGATCAGGGTACGCACCAGCGCAACCAGCTCGGCATCCCCATCAATCCCGCCACCACCACCAACGTGCTGCTGGCCACCACTACCCCTTGGCGTGTATTGGCTGGCGTTGCCCACCAACCCGCCTTCGGCCAAGCGGTCCTGGCGCACGGCGCGGGTGCCGACTTCGAAGTCGATGGGCGGTACGGGATCAGTGAACAGGGGCAAGCGTTCACCAGCGCGGCTGTAGGCCAGCAGCATGGGGATCAGGTCGGCGTTCGCGGCGGTGGCCTTGCGGCTCATGATCAGCAGAAGCTCATCGCGATCGGCATTGGCAATGGTTTCGCCGGTACGGGTATCAATGATGTCGTTGGCCGTGCCACCGATGCTCCCTCCCCAAAGAAAGGTACCGTTCCCGTCGAGCTTGGAGATGAAGACGTCCTGCAGGCCGTTGTTTGTGACCGGGAACGAACCAGCACCGGGGTCCAGATCACCACCATTGCCGAGCACGCCGGTGATCCATACGGCACCAGCGCCATCCACGGCGATCGCGTTCGCCACATCGGAGCCGAGCCCGCCGAAGATGCGGCCACACACGAAGGCACCGGACGAGGAGAGCTTCACCACGAAAGCATCCGCGCCGCTGTTGCTCGTGGATACGGGGAATACACCGGCTGTCGGGTCCAGGTCCACGTTCAGGCCGACGATGGACCCGGCGAAGAACACGTTGTCCGACGCGTCCACTGCTACCGACAAACCGGCATCGGTGGTGGTGCCGCCGAACGAACCGCCCCAGAGGAAGTTCCCGTTCGCATCCACCTTGCGGAAGAAGACATCGTAGCTGCTGGATATGGAAAGCACGTTGAACTGCCCAGGACCGGGATCGAGATCCACCGGTATGCCCCCGGTAAGGAGCGTGCCTACGGTCACGGTATTCCCGCTGCCGTCGATGGCCACGTCCTTCCAGACTTCTTGGCTTGGGCCGCCTGTGGCCTGTGCCCACTGAAGGGTCTGGCCTTGAACGATGGGGAGCAGCGTGAAAAAGGCGATGAGGGAAAGGCAACGTGCGTGCATGTCCGGGTGAATTGTGGCCCCAACCTATGTAGCCCGATGGCTGCTTCCCCCGGCACCGGTGCGAACAACGGACGGAACAGGACGAACGATGGTTGGCCGCTCAGGACCAGGTGCTCAGGTTCTCCCCTACCAAGAGGCTCTCGACCTTCCGCACCACTTCGTCGGTCAACTTGTCCTGCGCCTCAACAGCCTTGAGGTTCTCTTCAAGCTGGGCCACTTTGCTCGCCCCGAGGATCACCGTGCTCACGCGCGGGTTCTTCAAGCACCAAGCGATCGCGAAAACCGGCAGGGACAGGTCGAGGCTCGCGGCCAGCATCTTCAGCTCGTCCACTTTCTTCAACCGTGCTTCCGTGAGCTCGCGCTCGCGCAACCATTCGAGACCAGCCGCGCGCAACCGGGAAGACGCATCGCCTGCCAACGAGTGCTTGCCGCTGAGCACCCCGCTGGCGAGCGGACTCCAGATCGTGGTACCCAAGCCGACGGTATCATAAAGCGGGGCGAATTCCTTCTCCACTTTCTCGCGGTGGAACATGTTGTACTGCGGCTGCTCCATTACCGGTGCGATGAGGTGGTGCTTTTCCGCGACAGCATGCGCCTCACTGATCTCTTTCGCGCTCCATTCACTCGTGCCCCAATAGAGCACCTTGCCCTGCATGATCAAGGAGTGCATGCTCCACACCGTTTCATCGATCGGTGTGTTCGGGTCCGGGCGATGACAGAAGTAGAGATCGAGGTAGTCCACCTGCAAGCGCTTCAGCGCATCATGGCAGGCTTCCATGACATGCTTCCGGTGCAACCCCAGCTGTGTGGGAAGTTTCCCGCCCGCACCGAAGAACACCTTGCTGCTCACTATCCAGGTGTCGCGAGGCCATTCCATCTTCTGGAGTATTCGCCCCATCACGCGCTCGCTTTCGCCCTTGGAGTAGATCTCCGCGTTGTCGAAGAAGTTCACGCCGTTGTCGTAGGCGAGTTTCATCAAGGCTTCGGCGGTGTCGTCGGTGATAAGCTTTCCGAAGGTGAGCCAGGAGCCGAGGGAGACTTCGGAGACCTGGAGGCCGGAGCGGCCAAGACGGCGGTAGCGCATGGGGATGTGTTCTGGTGCGAAGTTCACTCGAAACGCCAGTTCCAGACGATGGGCCGGAACAGACCATACAGGACAGGGTCGCCTTCGCGCACCCGCAATGCCAAACCATCCACCAGCACCCCGCGGCGCGACGGGTTGTGGAGGTAGGCGCGCAAACGCAGCGCCTCCCGGTCACCCGGGATGTCGGCGAGTTTCACACCGACGATCAAGCTCCTGTTCTCCTTCAGTCGCAGCGCATCGCGGGCAGCCGCATGCCGGTAGAATCGGGTGCTGTCCCCGTCCGTGAGTTCGATCACCAGGACCAGGTCGCTCGCCGGGTCGAGGTATGCGATGTCGGCTTCCACTTCAACCACATCGTTGTCGCCCTGAACAAGCTCATGCAAAGGACCTTCAAACAGCGCCCCGAATTCGTGCCCGGTGAAGTCCCACCGCCGCAAAGGCATGTAGCCGCTGGTGTCCGCCACTACCGGAATGCTGGCATCCACTTCCCAACCAGAGCCTTCCAGCACATCAGGTGACTTCGATCGTTCAGCGCCGAAATCGTGGATCGCCACACCATGCGGCCTTGCACTGAAGTTGAAGGTCTGGCCTTCATAGCGGTCCTGCCGATCGATCAGAAAGGGGAAGCGCGCTTGCACCTTGGCCACATTCTCCGGTTCCGCCTGGGTGGTCTGACCATAGAACACCATTACTGCTTCCGAGGCCTGAAGCGCACTGTCGAGTACCGAGGCGGGGCGATAGCGCAGGTTCACGAACGGGGCACTGGTCGGCGCTACGCACCAGAGCTTGCGATAAAACCCCATCACTTCAGGAGGCATGTCCACAACGGCCAACGCTCCGGCGCGCTCCGCTTCAATAGTGCCGCGTACGATCGCTTCATACTTGCTTTTGTTGAATACCGCATAGTGCTGGCGGTCGTGTACGAGCGTGAAGACAGAAACGCATGCCGCGATACCGGACACCGCGATGCCATGCGTCGGCCGAAGGTGCCGCAGTCCGGCAAGTGCGCCGACCAAAAGGTAGGGAAAGGAGAAGATCACCACGCTGTATTGAAGCACCGGCGATCGCAGCACTGAATACCCATAACCGATGATCAGCGGAAACAGCCCCCATACCAGCGATATCGCCCACATCGGCCAATGCACGTCGCGATATCTGATGCGCAAAATGACAGCGGATATCAGCATGAGGAAGAGCAACGCGGCGAAGAGCGTGGAGCAATGCGCGATCCACCATGCATAGTCCATTGCCCACCTCGCTGTGGGGGCGGCGAGCCACTCGTCCAGCCCTTTCCAACCGAGCTGCGCGAAGAACAACGGCAAATTCGGCAGGTAGCAAACCACCGCGGCCGACATGGCGATGAGGTAAGGCTTGCGACGGGTGGTGTCCACAAGGAAGAAGCCCGTGCCGCACATGAACGCGGCGAGCATCAAGCCGAAGTGGTGCGTATACGCGCTGAGGACGGCAGCGATCGCCATCACGATCAAGTTAAGACGCCGGCCAGTGCCGATAAAGCGCGTCAATTGGTCCGCTAGCAGCGCTGTAGTGAACAGTCCCATCGCATAAGGCCGCGCGATCTGTCCGTACATCACGGTGTACTGCATGGTGCCCAACAGCGCGGTCAGGATCAACGCGACGGATCCGCCAGCCCACGCATGAGCGAACCGGTACAAATAGACAAGCGCCACCACGCTCATCACCATGAACGGTGCTTTCACCGCGCCATCACCGAAGCCGAAGAGTTGCGTCCACACCCACAAAAAGACGTGTGTTCCCGGAGGATGCGTGTCGACGTCCCAGACGCCCTTGCTGATGGCGTCATCCATCGTCGGGAAGTCAACACGCACCAGCGCGCTGATCTCGTCGTGCGTGTACGGGATGTCCGGGAAACCCCAAGAGCGCAGTAGCAGGGCCAGGAGCAAAAGCAGGAACAGGGTGATGCGCTCCGGGATCGATCCAGGAAGAAATGTTGCCGTGCTCGAAGTGAGCCGGTCGCGCCAAGTGGTCGGTCCGCTTTCAATGCTCTGCATCCTCTGCGTTCTCTCCGCGAGCGTAGCGAGCCCGCGTGGTCGGTGTTCTGTATTCTCTGCGCCCCTCCGCGCCCTCTGCGGTTCCTTTTCTTTCGATCACTCCCCCCGATCCATGTCCCGCTTGATGTCCTTCTCCTTCAGACTGTCCCGCTTGTCGTAGGTCTTCTTGCCCTTCGCCAGCGCGACTTCCACCTTCACCAGGCCCTTCACATTGAAGTATACCCGCACTGGTACCATCGTCACCCCTGGGTCTTTCAGCTTGCGTTGCAGCTTGTTCAACTCTGTGCGGTGCAGTAGCAATCGGCGGTCGCGTTTGGGTTCGTGCGCGTAGTTCTTCGCCTTCTCGAACGGCTGGATCGTCATGTTGCGCAGCACAAGGTCATCCCCCTCGAAGATGCAGAACGCGTCCGTGATGTTGCCGTCGCCCAGCCGCAGGGCCTTCACCTCGCTGCCCACCAGCTGGATGCCGCATTCGTAAGTCTCCAGAAAGAAGTACTCGAACGACGCGCGTCGGTTCTTCACTTCGGGCATCACGGGGGCGGTCATCGGCAGGGTCCTGCTGGGCGGGAGCGCGAAGATGCGTGAAAGAGAACCAGGCCGAGGTGGATCAAGGCGGTCAGTCCAGCGGCAGGGGGCGTGTCTGCGGCCAAACGTTTAGTTCTTCGCTAACCTCGCTGAATTGCTCGCGGATCTCGCGCAGGGACCGGCCCGCAACGCCTATGAACGACCAAGTTCGCCCGGCATCATAGGAGAGACCTATCAGGTAGCCAAGCGTGCTGTAGCGACCACCACCCATGCGCATGACCTGTCGCTGGGACAAAGCACATTGTACAGTGTCTCCATTCACATATAGGGACTTGGGAGGCTCGACACTGGTTTCAATGATCTCAGTACCATCAGGCAAACCCCGTCTGAAGGCTGTCTTCAACGCATCCCTGCCACCGCTCATCCGAACGATCTTCGGATGTGTGAGGTCCAGAAAGCTGTCATAGTCTGCTTTCGCGAACGCTGCGCACATGTGCGCAGCATCTGCGTGCGCCCGAGCGAGCAGGTCCAGCGTGTCCACTTGGGAGTAGGCGCTCATCACGAAGCAAAAGATCGTGAGCGTATTGATGATTCTCATCCGGATCGAGAACGCGACTCTCTACGGCATGGCTACGAAGGCAGGCCATATATCGTGAGCATGGCGAAAGTAGCATGTATGCAGCTGTGGATCGAACTTGAGCAGAGGACAGGTGTACCGATCCCCACAACCCTACCCGCCATGAAAACACTGATCGGTACCCTCGCCTTCATGCTGCTGTCTTCGCAGAGCCAAGCTGCCACCCTCTACGACCAACTCCGCGCATTCAATCCGTATTGGGAAGACCACCGAACGGTGCTTGAGGGCATCGGGGCCAAGGCCATCAACAACGACGTGGATTATGTGCAGGCGCATCTCGCGAAGGTCCTTGTCGTCCTTTCCGATGCGCCTATCGGAAACCTGACCGATGAGCAGCTGGCTTCCCGCAAGGAACTGATCGCGGTGCTCGGAGACTACGCGGACCAAGATCGGTTCCCGATCAACTACTATCGCCATGAACGCATACCTGTCTTCATCGATGAACACGACACGCATTGCGCGGTCGGGCACCTGATGCGCCACACCGGCCAGGAGGCGATGGCCCTGCGCATCGCAGCCGCCAACAACTACGCGTGGGTGCGGGAGATCGATGACCCCGGGCTCGCTGCTTGGCAAGCCGCTTCAGGATTCAGCTTGGATGAATTGAAACTGATCCAAGGAGCGTACGACTTCTACATCCCGGATGCCTTCCTGCTGCCGGACAAGTACGAGGTGCCGCAAAAGCCTGAGCAAGTGGTGCGCTACTTCGAGGGCAAGGATGCCTCGACTGCGCTCGGCACAGGCTCAAAGATCTGGTGCTATGGCGAAGGCTCGAAGGGCGACCTGCACGGACGCTGGGAGCAGAACTACTCGAGCACCCTGCCGTGGATCGTCGGGTACTTCGAGCATGGCAAGCGTTCGGGCCGCTGGAAGGAGTTCTACAAGGGCACCGACAAGCTTTGCCGTACGGAGCACTGGCGCGATGACAAGCTGAACGGCATCCGCACGCGCTACGACCGCGAGGGCAAGGTGATCGAGACCATTCTCTTCAAGAACGGCCAGGCCGTCACCAAGACCAACATCGATCATGAGAAGGCCTTGCGTTGGGTGCGCAGCCCCATCGACTCGGCTACGGTCTACACCGAAGTGTTCACCACGGAAGGAGCATTGATAGCGGCGGGGAAGGAGCGCATTCATAACCCCGAGGGGCTTTTGTGGTTCCAGAACATCGAGCTCACCGCCCTCAACACCTTCGCGATCACCGCCCGCGATGGCGCGCCACGACCTGAGAACGGCGTGTTCGTGCCGAGGTTCGATCAGGGCATGAACGGGCAGCAGATCCCCGGCTCACATACGCTCGTCGAGTACAAGAAGGAAGGAGAGTGGGTCTACTACAAGGACTACCTGCTTCCAGACGGCTCATTTCCAAGTGGCAAAAGAACACCGAGCGGAGCCGAGGTGTTCGCGCTCGGATACATGCACTTCGGTACAGAGCTCTACGCGAACATCGCCAGCTACGATCACTTGGAGCTGACGGCCAGCTACGACTCCATGCACGTGGTGTACCGCGAGGACCGGATGGTGGATCTGTTCGGGTATACGTCCGCCAAGCAGGACCATCTGCAGCTGACCTATCATGCCCCGATCCTGTGGGACATTCTAGAACGCCGCCGGCCCCGATTCGCACATCGGGAAGCCGCACCAATAGTCAAACAGATCGCGCGGCTCGATGAGCTCGGAAACCTGATCGGTGTGCGGGTCGACTATGATATGCGCGGCCAAGTGATGCGCGCGGAACACTTCTATGTTCCGTACAAGAAAGAGGACGAAGCGCTTGGCGTGGTGGTTGACTGACGGATCTTGGAAGTGCGATGTTGATCACATGTGCGAAGCCAGTTCAGTAGCCTTTGCCAAAGCGCGTTTCAATCTTCGGGTATGACTTTCAACTGCCTTCCACTGCCATGTTGAAGGAGGAGGGAGCTCAGGGATGGTGGTGGACCAAACGAGTGCCCGCTTCTCTGAGTTCGAGCTCACCTCTGATCCCAAACTGGAGTAGCTGTTGAGATGCAATTGGATCCATACCACGCCCCATCCTTCGAAGACAAAACGATGTGTGTGGTCCCGCACATGCTTCGGAGATAGCGTGATACGTCGCACGCGGCATTCTCCGAGCATATCGGGATAGACCACGCCAATGAAGAAGGTATCTGATGCGCTGGAGATCTTGGCTCGTCCATATTCGACCACCTCGTCGGCAGACTTGAAGTACCGCAGAGGCTTGTCAAATGTGGAGTAGGCCTCGGCTACTGTAGCCCCTTCACGGCTGAAGATCGCTTGCGCCATTTTCTCAACGAGACGAAGCTTGTTATGTGGGACCGAAGTCATTCAGATGAAATATGGCCAGCCTTGATGCCTATTCCTCACCTCACGATCAACACCGGCACCTTCACCCTGTGCCGCACCGCATCCACGGTAGCCCCGAACACCAGGTCCTTGATGCCGCGATGGCCGTGGCCGCCCATCACCAGCAGATCGCATTGGCTGGTGTTCACGATGGCGCTGATGGCGCGCACCGGATGGCCATGACCGGTCCGGCTCCACGCGCGGTAGCCGAGTTCCTTCAACCGGTCCACATAGCGCTTGAGGTTCTCCGCGTCGCGTTGCGTTTCATGGTCCCCGCTGAGATCGCCCGCGTAACGCGCCGTGGCTGATTCGGTGATATGGATGAGCACGTACTCGGCATCCGTTCCTCCTTGTGCCACGGCCGCATCGATGCTGCGCTGGTCCACCTTGCTGAAATCCACAGCGATGCAGATGCGCTCATAGCGTTTCACCGTCGGGGGCAAGAGCTCTGGTACCGTATCGTGCAGGTGTTCCTTCGCCGCACGATCCGGTTTGAAGAAGGGTTTGAGCGCCAGATACAGCAGAAGGATGAATGCGGCGATCACGATCGGGATCACGAGCAGATCCACCCAGATGGCTGCGCTGTCAACGGCGGTCCGCCACTCGCCGATCTGCTGCACCACCAAGCGTGCGTTCAGCGACACGATGATCATGGCGGAGATCCAGGCGAGCGCCCGCATCCAAGGCTTGATCACGTGCTCGCCCATACGCTGCTTGTCGCTGGTGAAGTGGATGAGCGGGATCACCGCGAACCCGAGCTGCAAACTGAGGATCACTTGGCTGAGTACGAGCAATTCACCCAAGGAGCTTTCCCCGAACCACACGATGCAGACCACGGCCGGTACGATGGCGATCATACGGGTGATCAAGCGCCGCAACCACGGCCTGATGCGCAGATCCAGGTATCCTTCCATGATGATCTGACCGGCGAGTGTGCCGGTGATCGTGCTGCTCTGCCCGCTGCCGATCAATGCTACCGCGAAAAGAGTGGGAGCCAAGCCACCGAACAGGTCCCCGAGGAGCGAATGCGCCTGGTCGATCTCCGCCACGTCCGTGTGACCTGTGCGGTGGAAGGCGGCCGCAGCCAGGACCAGGATCGCCGCGTTCACCAGGAAAGCGATGTTCAACGCGATCGTCGTATCAAAGAAGTTGAAACGGATGGCGTCCTTGATGCCCTTCGTGTCGCGCCCGTGCTTGCGCGTTTGCACAAGGGAAGAATGCAGGTAGAGGTTGTGCGGCATCACCGTGGCCCCGATGATGCCGATGGCGATGTAGAGCGCACTGCCGGGGAGGGACGAAGGGATGAAGCCCTTGACCAACGAACCGAACTCCGGTCGCACGATGAACATCTCTGCCAGGAACGACAGGCCGATCATGCTCACGATGCTGATGATGAAGATCTCCAGCACGCGCATGCCCCGGTGCATCAGGAAGAGGATGATCAATGCATCGGCCGCTGTAATGAGCACCCCTGTGAGCAAGGGCAGACCGAAGAGCAGGTTCAGGCCGATCGCCATGCCGATCACTTCCGCCAGATCACACGCGGCGATGGCGATCTCCGCCAATATGTACAGTGGTATGTTCACCCATGGCGGATACGTATGGCGGCTCGCTTGTGCGAGGTCCAATCCGCGTACGATGCCGAGGCGCGCACTCAGGCTTTGAAGCAGCAAGGCCATCAGGTTGCTCATCAACAGCACCCACAGCAGCTTGTACCCGAACGCGCTGCCACCCGCGATGTCAGTGGCCCAGTTACCCGGATCCATGTAGCCCACGCTCACCAGGTAAGCCGGGCCGATGAAGGCCATGATCCGCCGCCAACCTTTGGCTGCGGGCACGGCCACGGAGCCATGCACTTCGCTCAACGAACGATTGTCACTCATAGGGCATGGCTGGGGGAATGCAGTGTACACGTTCGCGACCCCGGCTCAGGGCCGGGGTGACATATCGGGGGAAAGCGGAGTTCGCGCCTCTGGCGCGTACTCCGCTTTACCGAATGCTGTCATGCCGGGCTTGACCCGGCATCGCGAATGATCGGAGCGTTGGATTCGACTTCACGCGTTCTCTACTTGCAAGTGATGGCTCACGTCCTTGCTCACGCTGAAGGCCGATCCCCGTTGCGGCTTGATGTCCATGCTCCCGTCGAACGCATGCACGTCCTGCACGGAAAGTGTGGTGCCGATGCGCAGTCCTTTCGCGTCCAGCAGGCGCAGCAATCCGTCCGTGGTCTCGCTCACCGCCGCGATGCGCACGCTTTCACCGGGCTTGCATGTGTCCAAACGTCTGGTCTTGCGTGTGCGCAGTTTGCCGTGCTTGTCCGGGATCGGATCACCGTGCGGATCGAAGTGCGGGTGCCCCAGGTACTCGTCCAATTTGTCCGTGAGCTTGTCGTTGGCCACGTGCTCCATCTGCTCGGCCACGTCGTGTACCTCATCCCAGCCGAAGCCAAGGCGCTCCACAAGGAAAGTCTCCCACAAGCGGTGCCGACGCACGAGCTGCAAGGCGATGGCCTGGCCCTTGGCGGTAAGCTTCGCTCCGTAGTACGGTTCATGCTTCAGCAGACTCTTGCCGCTCAGCTTCTTCAGCATGTCCGTTACGCTGCTCGCCTTGGTGCGCATGCGCTCCGCGATGTCTTTGGTGAAGGCGCTCTCGCCCTCTTGGAGCAAGGCGTACACGGCCTTTATGTGGTCTTCTTCGCTCCGGCTAAGCATCGGCATGGCCGGCGAATATAGATCATAATTTAGTCTTGTCTAATCTTTGATCTACTTTCGCCCCGTCATGCTCCGGTCGGTCGTCTTTCTCATGCTCCTGCTGCCTTCGCTCGTTCAAGCACAAGCGGGGCGCGTGAGCGGTCTCGTTACCGAGGCGTCAGGCCCCGTGCCCTTCGCCAGTGTGGCCGTGAGCGGTACCTCCAGTTCCACCAACACGGATGGGGCTGGCCGTTTCGTCCTGGACGATGTGCCTGTGGGCCGTCAGCTCTTGGTGATATCGGCGATCGGATACCAGCGCTTCGAACAGCGCATCGCCGTGGATCCAGCAGTGCCGTTAGACCTGGGCCGGATCCAGCTCGTACCCACGTTCGATGAACTGGACGAGGTGGTGGTGACGGGAACGATGAAGGAAGTGAGCCGCAGCGAAAGTCCTGTGCCCGTGGAAGTGCTGTCGTCGGCCTTTTTCAGGAAGAATCCCAGCCCCGCGCTGTTCGATGCGGTCGGCATGGTGAACGGCGTGCGCCCGCAGATCAACTGCAGCGTGTGCAACACGGGCGACATCCACATCAACGGCATGGAGGGGCCGTACACGATGGTGCTGATCGATGGCATGCCGATCGTGAGCGGCTTGAGCACCGTGTACGGGCTGAGCGGTATCCCCAACAGTTTGGTGGAGCGCGTGGAAGTGGTGAAGGGTCCAGGCTCCGCCCTCTACGGCAGTGAAGCGATGGGTGGCATCATCAATGTGATCACCAAGGATCCCGCGCTCGCGCCGCGCTTCAGCGCCGATGTGTTCGGAACCTCGTGGAACGAATGGAACGCCGATCTCGGACTGCGCATGGGCACGGGCAAGGTGCGCGATCTGCTCGGGCTGAACCTCTTCCGCTACAACGATCCGCGCGACATCAACGACGATGGATTCACCGATGTCACCCTGCAAGAGCGCGTGTCGATCTTCAACAAGTTCGACCTTCAACGGCCGGAGCATCGCCTGGCGAGCCTGGCCGCGCGCTACGTTACGGAGAACCGATGGGGCGGCCAGATGCAGTGGACCGATGCCGACAAGGGCAGCGACCGCATCTACGGCGAGAGCATCAACACCGAGCGCTACGAATTGATCGGTCAGTACCAATTGCCATTGCGCGAGCGGGTGATCACCCAGTTCTCCTTCAACAGCCATGAGCAGGACTCCTGGTACGGCGTGGCACCGTTCCGCGCACGGCAGAAGGTCTTCTTCTCGCAGATGCACTGGGCCCGTGATCTCGGCCCGCGGCAGGGGCTGTTGCTCGGTGCCGCGTATCGGTACACGTGGTACGATGACAACACCGTGGCCACCAACAATGAAGCTTCGCGCACGCCACTTCCTGGCCTCTTCGTACAGGATGAATGGGCGGTGACCGATGTGCAGAAGCTGCTGCTCGGCTATCGCGTTGATCATGATCAGCAGCATGGCCTCGTGCATTCGCCACGCCTCGCTTTCAAATGGGCACCCAGCGGTCGCTTCGCTGTTCGCGCCAGCTTCGGCACGGGCTACCGCGTGGTGAACCTCTTCACCGAGGACCATGCGGCGCTCACGGGCGCGCGCGAAGTGGTGATCGTGGAGGAGCTACGACCCGAGCGTTCGGTGAACGGCACATTGAACATCGTGCGCAAGTGGCCCGGCGTGAAGCGCTTCTTCGGCCTGGACCTCTCGCTTTTCCACACGCGCTTCAGCAACCGCATACTGCCGGATTATCAGGTGGACCCGAACCTCATCGTGTATGACAACCTGCACGGCCATGGCATCTCGCAGGGCATCAGCCTCAATGCGGAAGCGCGCCTGGGCAAGAACCTGAGGCTGATGGCCGGAGCCACGTGGATGGACGTGTACACGCAGGTGGATCTGACCCAGGGCATCAGCCAGCGGCAGGACGCCTACTTCGCCCCGGGCTGGTCGGGCACCTTCACGGCCAGCCTTTCGCTGCCGAAGCGTTGGAGCCTTGACCTCACCGGCCAATGGTACGGGCCGATGCGCCTGCCCGTGTTGCCCAACGACTTCCGTCCGGAACATTCGCCCACTTATGCTTTGGTGAACCTGCAGGTGATGCGGCCCATCGGTGAGCGTTTCGAGATCTATGGCGGTGTGAAGAACCTCCTCGATTTCGTGCCGAGCGATCCCCTCATGCGGCCCTTTGATCCCTTCGACCAGCAAGCCGGTGATCCCGCCACGAACCCCTACGGCTACACCTTCGATACATCCTACATGTACGCGCCGATCCAAGGGGCGCGCGGCTTCTTCGGGGTGCGGTACACCGTATCGGACTGACCGCTTCGGCAGGGGTACTTTCGCCGCCGATGTACGCCCTGATCCGCCCACTGCTCTTCCTGTTCTCTCCTGAGCGCGCGCACAAACTCACGTTCGCGCTGCTGGAGTTCGCCAAGCACATGCCCGGGGCATTGGCACTGGTAGGTGGGAAACGTCCACCAAGTACTGCGACGGTGGAAGTCATGGGCCTCACGTTCCCCGGCCCCGTTGGTCTTGCCGCAGGCATGGACAAGGACGCGAAGCATGTCGACGCCCTCGCCCGGATCGGTTTCGGCCATGTGGAGATCGGTACGGTGACGCCGTTGCCGCAAGCCGGGAACGATCGTCCGCGCCTCTTCCGCTTGAAGCCGGATCGTGCGCTGATCAACCGGATGGGCTTCAACAACGCAGGCGTGGTTGCTGCTGCGGCCAGGTTGAAGGAACGCGCCCCCGGCATCATCGTCGGTGGCAACATCGGCAAGAACAAGGTGACACCGAACGAGCAGGCGGTGGATGACTACGTGAAATGCTTGGAGGCGCTGCATCCCGTGGTGGACTACTTCGTGGTGAACGTGAGCTCCCCCAACACGCCGGGTTTGCGAGCACTTCAGGAGAAAGGACCGCTGCTGGAGATCCTCTCACGGCTCAATGCACTGAACGGTGCCATGGGGCGTCGACCGCTGTTGTTGAAGATCGCCCCCGACCTTACCAATGGGCAGCTCGATGATGTTGTTTCCGTGGTGAAGGAGAGCGGCATCAACGGCGTTGTAGCTACCAACACGACGATATCGCGCGAACGGCTGAAGACAACGGCAGAGGAACTTGCGGACATCGGTGCGGGCGGACTGAGCGGTGCGCCGGTGCTTGCCCGAAGCACTGAAGTCCTGCGCCACCTGCGCGCTGGTTTGCCCAAGCCGTTCGTCCTCATCGGTGTCGGTGGCATCGATTCAGCCGAAGCCGCCATGGAGAAACTGGACGCCGGTGCAGACCTGGTGCAGGTGTATACCGGACTGGTTTATGAAGGCCCCGCGCTGTTGGATAGGATCAACCGTGCCTTTGTAGCAAACAAACGGAATTGAATCTGTGTCCATCGGTGTTCATCCTTGTGTATCGGTGCCGCAGTTGAGCCCATCCCCATGCTGAAGCTGATCGAATGCCCACGTGATGCCATGCAAGGCCTCCACGCGTTCATCCCAACGGAGCTGAAGGTGCGCTACTTGAACGAAGTGCTCAAGGTCGGCTTCGACACCATCGACATCGGCAGTTTCGTAAGCCCGAAAGCGATACCGCAATTGGCGGATACCGCAGAAGTGCTGTCGCGCATCGACCTGTCAACGACGCGCTCGAAATTGTTGGTGATCGTGGCGAACGAACGTGGTGCCGAACAGGCTTGTGCCCAGGGGGTCGTCCGCTACCTCGGTTATCCCTTCAGCATCAGCGAGACGTTCCAGCAGCGCAATACGAATACGAGCATCGAGGGATCCTGGTCGCGCACGGCCAACATCGCTGAACTCGCGAGCAAGGCGAACAAGGAACTCGTGGTCTACATCAGCATGGCCTTCGGAAATCCGTATGGCGACCCATGGAACGCGGAGGTGGCGATGCACTGGACCGATCGGCTGGTGAATGAGCTCGGCGTGCGTATCATCTCACTTTCTGATACGGTCGGTCTGGCCAAGCCGGAGGATATCGGCGCCATGTTCTCCGCACTGATCCCCGCATTACCGCACGTGGAGTTCGGCGCTCACCTGCACGCCCGCAAGGACAACTGGGAACCAAAGACCGATGCCGCTTGGCGCGCCGGTTGCCGCCGTTTCGATCACGCCATTGCCGGGTACGGCGGCTGCCCCATGGCCGAGGATGACCTGGTGGGGAACCTCACCACGGAGTTGTTCGTGGAAGAGATGGAAAGCCGTGGGGCGCGTACCAGTTTGGACCTGAACCAACTCGCCGAATGTGTGCGGAGGGCTGGGGAGGTTTTTCCGGGGTGAGCGGGGCCAGCCGTTCAGACCATGAAAGGGCCGAGAAGCAACTCCTTGAACATGGCCCAGTCCCACACGCCCCCAAACCAACAATTCGCGCAGGACAAGGTGAGCTTGATCGTATAGAGGCAACAAGCGAGCACGAGAGCTCTAACGACCATTCTCGCCTTGTGTGTTATTCCGAGCATTTCACATACCGGGAATGCGAAAAGGGCAGCATACTCAACGAAGTTCCGTGAACCGAAACTACAGCCAAAGGTCCAAGCGAACCAAGACGCGCTTAGGTAGCTGACCCCGAGCACAGCGATCCACGTCGCTGCTTTCATTCCGCGTGACCGCACGAAGACGGGTGCTATCAACATGATCAACAGAAGCAACGGCGTATAAACGAACAGGCCGTTGTATGGAGCGAACCAGAATGGAACAAGCTTCGGTTCCAACAAGAAGGGAAATCCTTCTTGTCCATAGGACCATACGAGGGGACTGCCGAACGCGTACGTCCAATAGACCATTTGTGGCACCCACACGAGGATGCCACCGGCAACCGCGAGTAAGAGATCCGCCAGCTTGAGAAATCCTGTGGACCAGAGACGGGGAAACACATCCAGGCCACCTAAGCACACGAACATAAGTGGAAGAAACAAGGCGTTCGTTGGCCGGACCAGGAGGATCATTCCTGCCACTGCTCCGAGCATCAGCGCAGTTCCGGCATTTATGGGCGCACGCAGGACCCTGTCAGTCAAAAAGGTCCAAGCTGCGAACAGGAAGAAAGAATAGACATGGCTCATACCACTGTCTCCGATCGTATAGAACAGGAGATTGGTCCCCGTCAAGATCGCCAGAAGGCTCCAGAGCACAGCTGGCTGCTTATACCTGCGTCGAAGCGTCAACAGAAGAAGTACCAATCCGCAGGTGCAATAGAACGCCGCCGCCAAATTGACCATCGCGTGATCGGCCAACGTGAAACCCAGGCCACCGGGGTCATTGGGGGACCGGAAAAATGAACCCAACAAATAGAATGGAGCGCGGAGCATTGCCACGCCGCAGGTGTACTTGGTAATAACCTTACCAGGTATGCTATCCAACATGAACCCGTTGCCGGTGCGTTCGTCCACACCAACCGGGAATCGGGACGGATCAAAACCGTAGTCGAAGAAGGCAGGTAGATAGACGTGGTACCCTGCCCGATCCCCCCAGATCTCGCTCTGATACGTGAACTTGGGCTGATGGCTGTGCCAGTTGAGCGAAAGGAAGGTGAAGCTGCCCAACACCACGCAGAAAACGAGCATCCACTTTCCGGTCGTGCTCATCAACTCATTGATCGCAATTCGATCACCGTGATCTCCGGCGGCATGCCGACCCTGCCGGGGAAGCCGATGAATCCGAAACCACGGTTAACATACAGGTGCATGTCTTCCTGCGCATACATGCCCGCCCATTGCGTATACACCCACTGCGCGGGGCTGTAGGTCTGGCCCGCGATGGTGATGCCGAACTGGGCCCCGTGTGTATGTCCGCTCAAGGTAAGGTCTATGCCCTCGTCCTGAACTTGTGCTTCCCAATGCGTGGGGTCATGGCTCATGAGCAAACGGAATCCTGACGGGTCGGTTCCCGCCACGGCCTTTCGCAGATCACCATATTGCTGGAAGCGAACACCCCAATTCTGCACACCGATGAGGTCGAATCGTTCGCCCTCTTTCTCGATGGACACATGCTCATCAAGCAGGAGCCTGAAGCCGATGCGCTCCTGGTGCGCCTTGAGCCGCTGCAAGTTCGCGCGTTTGTCAGCTGCGTCAGTCCATTTGGCGTAGTCGCTGTAATCGTGGTTGCCCAGGATCGAGTACTTGCCCAACCGCGCCTTCAGTCCAGCGAGCGTCTCCAACCAAGGCTCGGCCTCTTCGCTATAGTCGTTCACCATGTCCCCGGTGAAGAGGATCAGGTCGGGGTCTTGTTCATTGATCAGGTCCACGCCAATGCGCACAATGTCCGAGCTGAGCGGGAAGCTGCCCAAGTGCATGTCGCTGATCTGCACGATGCGCAATCCGTCAAAAGCCCTAGGCAGCTTTTTCGACCGCACAAGTTCGTGATGCACCTTGAAGTTCCGCCTGCCTTTGGTGACCCCATACAGCACCGCACCAAAGGGGATCGCGGAGAGCGCCAGACCCAATTGTGACACGAAACGCAAGCGAGAGATCGGCTCACCGTCCGCATGCGCGCCGGGGGCCATTCGGAACCATAACCAGCGCATCGCCTGCATCAGATCCTCCACCCCATGGAAGATGACGATGACCAGCTTCGGCAGAAGGAACAGGATAAGGAGCGCTGCCAAAGAGAAGACGAACGAATAGTTCCGGTTCGCCCGCAGGTCCTGGATGCTGATGCTCACCCACACCAGCAAGGCGATCATGCCGATGCTCTCGGCCCAGTAGATCCAACGCACCCATCTACGGGTGGATGGCGAAACGCCGCCCAGGGCCGTGCTGACGCCCTTCCATGCGTATACGTCAATGAGCACAAGGATCAATGCGAAAATGAGGAAACTGATCAGGCCTCGTGAACTCATATGGGGAGAATGCATGGGATCTTGTGCGGGTAAAGGTGGGGATGGCAGCGGAACGCCCGATCACTGCGTCTCCTTGAGGAGACGATCGATCGCCTTGGATACTTTCGTCGCGAATGAGATCACTCCTGTTGACATCGACTTTATTCGCTGGTCTTTCGGCCATGACCCAGGGGACCTGGCAGCGGACCTATGGCGGGTATTCAACCGAGGAAGGGAATAGCGTGGTCTTAGCTGACAACGATCATTACCTCGTGGTGGGCTCTACGGGCAGCTTCGGGAATGGATCCAGCGACATTTATGTGCTGATGCTCGGGAGCGATGGGGAGCGCCTTTGGTCGATGACCCTCGGCGGGTCCGGTGTCGACCGTGGAGAGCAAGTGAAGAGGACCAGTGATGGAGGATATGTGATCGTCGGATTCACGAACAGTTCCGGCAACGGCGGTTACGACGGATACATGGTACGATTGGATGCTACGGGAAGCCCATTGTGGGAGCGGACATTCGGCGGAGCAGGCTGGGACCTCCTCTTCTCGGTCGTAGAAAGGCCCGATGGAGGCTTCATGGCCGCTGGAGAAACCTTCAGCAACGGCGAAAGTGATAGCGATGCATGGTTGGTCCAAGTGACCGAGGACGGAGACCTGGTCACATCATGGACCTATGGTGGAGCGCAGGCCGATCTCTCCCGGTACCTTGTTAACTGTAGCAGCGGAGGCTACGCCTTGGCCGGTGCATGTTCTTCTGATGAAGACCAAGATGCGTGGGTGATCAGGGTCGATGATAATGGTGATACACTTTGGACCTGGACCCAAGGCGGTGACAGTCTTGACATCGCATACTCGATCACTGAAACGCTGGATGGTGGGTTCGTCGTGGTCGGATCCACCAAAAGCTTCAGTACCTACATCGAAGGCTATCACTTCAAGGTCGACTCCGATGGCTCGTTCGCATGGGAATGGAATTATGGCCAAACACACGACGAAGAGACTTACGAGGTGTTGGCAATGTCCGACGGCCGATTCCTGACCACGGGGTATGCTACCCCGGATGGCAGCTCAGAAAAAGACCTGTACATTCTCTACTTCAATGAAGATGGCACATTCCACCGCGGTATCAGGAACAGTGGCGAGAATGGTCTGGAGGATGAGGTCGGAAGAGGGGTCGCTCTTACCGCGGACGGTGGTTCCATACACTGCGGGAGTTCATCCAGCTTCGGTTTTGGAAGTCAGGATGTTTACGTGGTCAAAACCAATGACACCGGCTGGACGGTCACCAACGTGGTAGATGAGATATTCGATCCGACGGACATCATCGATCGAGAACCATTGCCGCCTCCATCGATATTCCCGAACCCTGCTACCATCGCCTGCCGGTTGACGTCACGATATCGCCTTCATTCAGCAAGACTTCTCGATATGCAAGGTCGCGCTGTCCGCAGCTGGACGGGAAACGTTCCGTATGAACTTGATCTGACAGGTCTCTCACCAGGTAGCTATCACTTGGCTTCCTCAGGAGAAGCCGGCCAAGCAATTCAGCCCCTGATCATTACCGGCCCATGACCCATGGCTGAGCGCCACTACCACCTCGCGCTCCTCGTTCTCGGCCACGCCGTCTTCATCGCCCTTGCGGGCTTGGCCTTGGAGCATGCGGTACTGCGCACTACGCAAGGGGACACGGCCTTCCAGGTCTTCCAGTGGATCAGCCAACCGGGGTGGGACATCGAAGCGCACCGGTACTCGGCCACGTTGCCGCAGGCGGCGGTGAAATTCACTGCGCTTTTCGGGGCCGACCTGTGTACGCTGTTGCATGTGGCGTCCCTGGCGCATGTGCTCGTGGGGTATGGTGTTTTCGTGCTCTGCGCGCATGTCTGGAAGGCGCATGCGGCGGCATTGGGCTGTGCCATCGCGGCGCTGCTGTGTACCCGGCTCACGTTCTACTCCCCGGTGCTGGAAGCCAATTACCTGCTTTGTTTCCCCTTCCTCACCGCGGGCTTTGCGGCTTCCCGCGCGGGGCATTCCTGGCCGGGGTGGGCCATGGCCGCAGTGGTCGCGCTCACGTTGGCCGCCTTGTTCGCCCACCCGATGGGGTGGATGGTGATGCTGTTCATCGCCGCCTGGTTGTTCGTTACGAAGCAGGCCCCGCTGAGGCCATCCCTCGTGCTGTTGGCGCTGGCGCTGGCGTGGCCCTTCATCTCGCGTGTGCTCTTCCCGCCAACGGGCTACGAACTGGATCAGTACGACAAGGTGATCCGCGGCCTCCACCAGTTCTGCACGTTCTGCCACTGGGCCTCGTGGCACTTCCTTCTGGACCACACCTTCACGATCTCCACGGTCTACCTGCCCGCGTTCGCGGCGCTCCTGGCCACGATCATTGGCTGGTGCGTGTTGCGCGAATACCGCACGGCGCTGCTGATGCTGGCAGGCACGCTCGCCTTCCTGATGGTGTATCTGGTCACCTTCCACGAAGGGGAATCGGCCATCATGATGGACCGCGGCGTGTTACCGGTGGCCACCTTTATCGCGCTCGGCGCGGGGGGGCTGTTGCTGCGCATCAGGGCCCGGGCTTGGCGGGTGGCAGGGCTTGTGGCCACCGCGGTGGTGCTCGTAGCGAAGTTCCGTGACGTGTCCTTCGCCTCGCGACCCTTCAGCAACAACATGGCCGCGACCAACGAATTGATCCTTCTGGCCGAAGAGCAGGATATTCCGCGCGGTATCGTGAATTGCGATCACTTGCGGTCCCGCGGCGTGGATGTGACCTGGGCCTTCGCCGCCGAAACCCTGCTGCGCAGCGCGGTGAACGGGCCGGAACATGGCCGCATATTGATCTGTGGGGACACACCCCCTTCCGCGGATCGGCTCGCTTCGGGAAAGCTCTTGACCTTGCATTTCGCCTTCCAAGTGGACGCGAACGGGAACCACTTGTTCCAACGTTCCGATCGGCCCTACCAAATGGTGGTTATACATTGAGGATCGGCCATTCCACATGATCCGCCACATTTGGAGCCGTCCACACGGTTGCGGCAGCCTTCCTTCCAGTACGTTCGTCTACTGGGTACACCACGCCGATGGATGAATTCCTGATCCCCTGGATCCTCCGCTTGCACGCCGCCGCCGGTACGATCGCATTGGGCGTGGCCCCCATCGCCATGGTGGTCCACAAGGGTGGACTTTGGCATCGCCGATGGGGCAAGATCTACTTCTACAGCATGGTGGTGGTGTGTTCAACGGCCATCTTCCTGGCGATCGCGCACCCGCAGAACTTCTGGCTCGCCCTGGTGGCCGTGTTCAGCTTCCATCTCGTAGCCAGTGGGTACCGCTCCCTCTACTTGAAGAAACTTCATGAAGGCCTCAAACCCGCCGCTATCGACCTCTGGCTCCATGGAACGGCCGGGGTGATCAATGGCGGGCTCCTCATCTGGGGGATCTCCCATCTGCTCATGGGCCAGAAGGACGCGAAGGCGATCCTCTTCTCGGTGTTCGGGCTCATCGGCAGCGTCATGGTCTTCACCAACATCCAGCGCTTCTACAATCGCAAACATGACAAGCGCGAGTGGTTCTTCGGCCACATTTCCGGCATGCTCGGTGGCTACATCGCCACGGTAAGCGCCTTCAGCGCGGTGAACCTGACCATGATCAAGCCCATCTGGTTGCAGTGGCTCTGGCCCACGCTCATCGGGGCCCCGCTCATCGCCCTCTGGTCAGCCCACTACCGCAAGCGTTTCGCCAAGGGCACGCGCGTGCGCGACATCGCCGAGGTCACCATCCGCTGATCGCCTCAACGACGACCGGCCAGGGATCCCAACCATGCCGCTAGGGGCACGGTGAGCGCATTCGCCCAGTACCAGGCCGGATGCGGCAGCATGAACAGGTTGGCCAACACGGCCAGCATCACTACGCCACCAACCACCACCATCACCACGCC
>JANOPI010000302.1:0-6663 GCA_031421755.1 Flavobacteriales bacterium
CTCCTCACGCACAACAACTTCCGGGAGTTGAATCAGCACACTACCTTGGCGTATGTGCTGCTCATCGGGAACTGCTGGCTGTACAGCTACGGTGCGGTCTACGGTACCAATTGTGTTTTCGACCGATCAGAGCCCCAGGTATTTCCTACTGCTGTGGTCGATAAGAGCGAACACCGCGGAAGGCGAGGACGCCGGAGCTATTATGTACACGTAGCCCCATGGGGTCACCACTTGGACCGGGAGCGGATCAGGGTGAACCGTTCTGATTTCGACGACACCATGATCGGCGAATCCGTGGACATCGACCTGTTTCCGGGCTGGCTGGGCATGCCGTGGTATGAAATGGTGAGGCACCCCCATTGAGGTTTTACGCGTCATCTGCCCTATTTTAGCTCCATGCGTGCTGCCCTCTTTGCCTCTCTTCTCCTCTGCCTGGCCTTTGTCTCCAAGAAGGACAAACACCGTGAGCAGTTCATTTACGATGATGAGAACGCCTTCTCAACAGACGAGCGGACACGCTTGGACACGCTCCTGCGCGGGCATGAACTGCGCACCACCAATGAGATCGTGCTGATCACTACGGAAACCTATCGCGGCTGGGAGGACCTGGCACTGTTCGCCGCCTCCTGTGGAGATTCGCTCGTCGTAGGCAAACCCCGCAAGGACAACGGGGTGGTCATCGTATTCAGCAAGCGCCTCCGCGAAGTTTACATCGCTGGCGGACTGGGAACTGAACAGGTGATGGCCCCGGCCCGCAGCCAGAAGTACATCGATAGTCTGATGCTCCCGCTCTTCAAGGAAAACATGTTCTTCGATGGCATCTGGGCAGGAACCAACGCCGTGGTGAACCACCTGGAACTTCCGGAGAACCGGATGGACTAGGTCACGTTCCGGCGGTTCCGCTTTCTTTGCGCCGCCGAAATCAAAGCGTTCCCATGTCGACCAAGGATACCTACACCCCGCATCCGAATTCCGCGCGCTGGCCGTTCTACGCCATGTCGTTGCTCGCACTGATCTGCTGCATCGTCATGTGGCGCGCTTGCAAGTTTTCCGGCACCGACCCCGCACCACCCACCTCCGAAGTGACCGCACCCGCCAAAATGGAAGCGGCACCTGTTGCTGAAACCCCGGCACCCGCCGCCAACTTCAGCAAGAAACTCGGTAGCGGCTTTGACCTCAGCGGCAACGTGAACGGCATCGAAGCAGGCCTCATCGGCTTCATCGAAAGCGATAAGGTGGTGGACAAGGAGACCTGGTTCAACTTCGATCGCCTCACGTTCAAGACCGGCAGCGCTGAACTCGATATGGACAAGAGTAAAGAACAGCTCACCAACATGAACGAGATCCTGAAGGCCTTCCCGAAAGTGAACCTGAAAGTGGGCGGCTACACCGACAACACCGGTGACGAAGTGGCCAACATGACGCTCTCTCAGGACCGCGCGAATACCGTGGTGAGCGCGCTTACCGGCATGGGCACGGACAAGGCACGCCTTGAAGCCGAAGGCTACGGCAGCCAGCATCCCGTTGGCGACAACGCCACCGAGGACGGCCGTGCGCAGAACCGCCGCATTGCTGTGCGTGTGACGGCGAAGTAACTCTTCGACGCTTTTTCCAGAACGCCTCGATCTGAAGTCGGGGCGTTCTTCTTTTTCACGACCCCATGGATCGACTTCCCGCGTCGATCTTCAGCATCGGCGTTCATCCTGTCCATCCGCATTCATCTGCGGTCATTCACCATAGAACCGCCGATGGACAGGGATGAACGCCGATAAACGCAGATAAGAACGCTCGCAGACGGAGCGCTTCTACTTGAACAACTCCTTCCGGCCGATCACCGAGCAGATCGGGCATTTCCGCGGATCGTGCGCCTTCGCCGGGCAATGCTCGCGGCCGAAGAAGATGATGCGCAGATGCAGCGCGTTCCATGTGTCTTCCGGGAAGAGCTTCTTCAGATCAGCCTCGGTGTGCTCCACGCTTTTGCCGGTGCTCAAGGTCCATCGGTAGGCAAGCCGATGGATGTGCGTATCCACGGGAAATGCAGGGAACCCGAAGGCTTGGGACATCACCACGCTCGCCGTCTTGTGGCCGACGGCAGGCAATGCTTCCAATGCGGCGAAGGTCTGCGGAACTTTCCCTCCATGTTCATCGAGGATGATCCGCGAAAGGCCGTGGATCCCCTTGCTCTTCATCGGTGAAAGCCCGCACGGCCGGATGATGTCCTGGATCTCCACTACGCTCAGTTTCACCATCTCCTTCGGCGTGCGCGCCTTGGCGAAGAGCAGCGGGGTGATCTCGTTCACCTTCTTGTCCGTGCATTGCGCGCTGAGGACCACGGCGACCAGTAGCGTGAACGGATCCTCGTGATCGAGGGGGATGGTCGTGCGCGGGTAGAGCTCCGCGAGTTTGGCGGCGGCGAAGTCGGCTTTCTCCTGGCGGGTCATCACCAAGTGAACGTATGCGGTGACGATCCCCGGATGAACGTATGCGACCGCGCTGGCATCTTCTTCCCTTCCACATGCACCAGGTTCTGCTGTTCGGCGAAGACGTCCTGCAACAAGGTGTTCTGCACAATCAGGTCGTTCAGCGTGGAGACATCCGTCACTTGGAGGTAGCAGTACAGCGTTTCACCATCCAGTTCCTTTCCGACCCACTGCCAGCTGAGTTGCTTATCCTCCAGGAAAAGCACGAGGTGGTGCTTGAAGTAGTCGTTCAGCAGACTGTCAGCCTTCGGGTGCTCCTTGTCGGAACCGAGCTTGAGCGGAGCGGTGCTCTCAAACGCGTGCTCCACGTCATGGGCGGTGATGCGCCAGGTCAAGTCGAGCGTCCGCGTTTCCGCCTTGTGCCGGATCGTGAGGATGGAGACGAAGAAGTCGTGGATCGGTGCTGCACCGGCCAATCCGAGCGCGAGGAACAGGGCTTTCATATCCCTGCAAAGATGTGCCAACGGCTTCGGGCCGCTGGCGATGCGGATCTACCTGAGCACGGTAACAGTGCCATTCCGCTCCCCTTCCACCCGGGCTCCGCAATCCGCCGAATAGGAGACGGTGTAGAAATAGGTGCCTTCCGTAGCACCCGATGCGTTCCACGTGCGCTTCCCGCCGTCCTCTTGAACGGGTATGCCCCAGCGATCGAAGACGCTCAACTGGAAGCTGTCGAACAAGGACATGACGTCCAATTCAGGGTTGCTCCCAAGGAAGGGTTGCCATATATCGTTCCTACCATCCCCATTGGGTGAAATAACGTTGGGGAAGGTGAGTGTGTTGAGGTCCAAGTTCACGACGGTGGATTCGAGGATCACCACTGATGCCTCGTCCGTACATCCGGTCACGGGGTCGGTGACCTGAAGGCTGTACAACCCCGCATCGCTCACTTCAGGCGCAACGCTCGTGCTGAACCCGATCATCGTATCGCCGGGAAGAAGGGCCGTCCACGAATACAGAACGTCCTGCGGTGGCGTGATCGTCACGCCTTCTATCGTAACCAACGGGTTGGCACAGGAAAGCGCATCCTGCTCGGGAGGGATGCTCACAAGCAGCTCATGATCGGGAACGGTAGTTTGTAGGGTGACCGTGCAGCCGCTCGCGTCGATCATGGTGAGGTCATGTACCCCGGCGTCCAGACCGTTCAGATATCCATTGGGCATCGCATTGCCATCCACCAGGAACTCGGCTGGTGAAGTCCCGCTCGTCAAGCTTGCCTGGATGCCGCCGTTGAAGCCGTTGCACGCTGTGGTGGCCACCGCCTCGAACGCGGGTGGTGCGATGAACTCCACATCGAACGTTGTATCCACGACCGTGTTGCCGCACGCATCGGCGATGCTACCGAACAGATCCGTGACATTCAACGTGAACGTTCCGCCTTCACCGATGCCTGCACCGAACCCGAGCGTAAAAATGTTCTGCGTTTGAGCGCCCGTTTGGCCAGGGATAACGCTTGAGCAGAAGTAGATCTGCCCCATAGAAGAAAGAAACTGGAAGTCGCCCGCCTCCACCGTGGAGGTAACAACGTTCTCGCTGAATGCGATGAGGAACTGCTGGTTGGCGCAATCCGCAACCACCCCCACCACGTAAGGTGCGGTCTGGTCGTAGATGTTCGCCGTGCTCTGTGTGAAATCGATGGTATAGCCGTCCGGGCTGCCGGACCAGTTCATCACCACCAGCGCGTACGTCTGCCCTACCAGCACCGGGAGGTCCGCATTGAACGCGGGGCCATTGAGATCGCCTGGGCCGTTGGTGGTGCCCGTACCCCCGTTGGCGCTCGAAATACCCGTGGGGCCATTCGTGACCAGCGATCCGTATGAATTGCAGTTGACCTCCGGCGAACTGCCGTCCTGAATGCCCGCACACCCCCCGCTCGAGATGTTGAACAGACCCCAGTCATAGTCGTCCAGGTCGTTCGCCGGATCCAGAATGAAACTGAGATTACCAGCTTCCTGCACGGTGAACGTGTACCATAGGCTTGCCGACTCGAGACTCGCATTGCATGTGCCGGTGAACTCGTAGGTATTCCCAGTGCCCAGCGGTGCGCTCACCTCCGTGTATAGCCCCCCGCACAGAGGGATCGCCCCCAGGCAGTCGCTCGTCGTTTGCCCCATCGCCTCACCAGCGAGCGCAATGCCCACAAGGAAGCCGGTCCGTATCGTCATGGTCATGGTCATGGTTCGCATGGGTTCAAGATAGGGACGCTTGATCGCCTTGGCTTGGTGCCTGTGCAGCTGCCGCATTGCCCAAAGATGCGCTGGTTACCTGATCCATGCAGCATGCTCCGTTCATCCCAGTTTGGTGGGACAGCCTCACCGATAGTCCTCCTATTTTCGCCATTCCCCTTGTATCCGAATGCAACACATGCTGAACAAGCACCTCTTCTTCGTTCTCGGCACACTCGCCGCTTGCACCGCCATCGCCCAACAGGACCAGCGTTACGGCCGCGACAAGTTCCGGCAGTTGGACCAGGAACTGCCCACGCCGAACGAGCAGCGTACCGCCAGCGGCGCGCCCGGCCACGCCTACTGGCAGATGAAGGCCGACTACAATATCCGTGTGGAGATCGATGAGACCACCGGGCCGATGCCGAAACTCTCTGGCAAGGAGACGATCACATACCACAACCAAAGCCCGGACAAACTGGAATACCTGTGGCTCCAGTTGGACCAGAACCTCTTCGAGCCGAGCAGCGATGCGAACTCGATCCGCACCGGCACGATCGGTGATAGCGTGAACTTGGACCAAGTGGCGAAGTGGGTGAAACCCTTTGAAGGTGGCTACAAGATCACGGCGGTTACGGATGCGAGCGGAGGCAAGCTGAAGTACACCATCAACAAGACGATGATGCGCATCGATCTGCCAAAGCCATTGGCACCCGGCGCTACGTATGCCTTCAAAGTCGAGTGGTGGAATTGGATCAACGACCGTATGAAGGTAGGTGGCCGCGGTGGCTACGAGTACTTCCCGGAGGAGGACAACTACATCTACACGATCGCGCAGTTCTACCCGCGCATGGCCGCCTACATGGATTACAGCGGATGGATGCACAAGCAGTTCCTCGGCAATGGTGAATTCACACTCGACTTCGGCGACTACACGCTGAGCATCACTGTGCCGGGGGATCATATCGTGGCTTCAACCGGTGTGTTGCAGAATGAAAGCGCCGTGCTCACGGCAGAACAACGTTCGCGTTTGGCCAATGCGCGCACCGCCTCGGCACCAGTCTTCATCGTTACACCGGAGGAAGCCAAGAAGAATGAAGCGAAGAGCGCTGACGCGAAGAAATCGGTCGGAAAGAAGACCTGGACCTACAAGGCCACCAACGTGCGTGATGTCGCCTTCGCCAATAGCCGCAAGTTCATGTGGGATGGCATGAACCAGCCCGTGGGCGTTGCGCCGAAGATCACGAACGTGCTCTGCATGAGCTTCTACCCGAAGGAAGGCAACCCGCTGTGGGAGCAGTACAGCACCAAGGTGGTGGCGCACACGATCAAGACCTACAGCAAGTACACCTGCGACTACATCTACCCCGTGGCGCAAAGCATCCACACCGACAAGATCGGCATGGAGTACCCGATGATCTGTTTCAACGGCGGTCGTCCGGAGAAGGACGGCACCTACAGCGAGCGGACGAAGTATGGCATGATCGGCGTGATCACCCATGAGGTGGGCCACAACTTCTTCCCCATGATCATCAACCGCGATGAGCGCCAGTGGACGTGGATGGATGAGGGGCTGAACACGTTCGTGCAATACCTCACCGAGCAGGAGTGGGACCGAGACTACCCAAGCTGGCGCGGCAAACCCCGCAACATCGTGGACTACATGAAGGGCGACCCGAACGCCGCACCGGACAAGGTGAAGGCGCGCATCGAACCCATCATGACCAACAGCGAGAGCCTCACGCAGTTCGGCAACAACGCCTACGGCAAGCCCTGCACTGCGCTGAATATCCTGCGCGAGACCGTCATGGGCCGCGAACTTTTCGACCACGCCTTCAAGACCTACGCCGAGCGCTGGAAATTCAAACACCCGACACCCGCCGATTTCTTCCGCACTATGGAGGATGCCAGCGGCGTGGACCTCGATTGGTTCTGGCGCGGCTGGTTCTACACCACCGACCATGTGGACATGAGCATCGAGAAGCTGAAGTACAAGCGCATGGACCCACGCGATCCGA
>JANOPI010000303.1:0-12059 GCA_031421755.1 Flavobacteriales bacterium
GCTCATGGCTGAGGCTGAACGGAAAGGTTTGGGCGTGTTCTTCTACGGCGGAGAGAAAAGCGTGCTGGATACCATCATCGCCCGTGCGGCCAACGAATTGCCGCGCTTGCGCATCAGCGGTGCGGAGTCGCCTCCGTTCCGTCCGCTATCCGAGGCCGAAATGGTCCCGGCTGCCGAGCGCATCAACGCCAGCGGGGCGCACATCGTGCTCGATTCCCTGGGTTGCCCGAAACAGGAAAGGTGGATGGCCGCCATGAAAGGCCGAGTGCATGCCATCATGCTCGGCATGGGCGGGGCTTTCCTGCTGTACGCCGGGAAGGATACCCGGGCACCAAAATGGATGCGCGACCTTTCCTTGGAATGGGCCTACCGCCTGGTGCTTGAACCGCGCAGGCTTTGGAAACGCTACCTCTTCACCAACACCACCTTCCTCTGGCTCTCGGCCACCGAACGCTTCCGTGTGAAACCCGGTATGTGACCCCTGCAGGCGCGCCGTGTCCAAAAGCGCGTTCTCGTTGGCAACCTTCGACGAAACGCGGTATCTTATCGACAAAGTTGACTTTTCAAAGGACAGACATCTACATTTGACGCACTCGTTCAGCAGGGCCGCAATCACCTACATACCGCGTGGAGAATCCGCTACCCCCTCGAACCAAGCCCTCGCTTCCTAATCTGCTCGGTGAGCGCCGCGCTGCTCGGCCCGAACTGAACCAGGAGCTGGCTACCTTGCTCCGCTCCAGCCAGCGGTCCTTCCTCTCCATGCGCAGCGGTATCAACCAGGTGCTTACCCTCGAACCCTTGACCACTGTCAAGGACCTGATCATCGTGGGTGATGGTCCTGCGGCCGAGGAGATCTTCCAGTACTGCCAAGATCAGACCGTGCGTGGCTATCGCTTCCGCGGCCTGTTCAACGACCGCCCAGTGGACGGCGTTCTCGGCCCACGGCGTTTGGGCGATATCGAAGCCGCCAAAGCCTTCGCGGTCCAGAACCGCATCGATATCGTCTATTGCGCACTTCCCGGAACACATAAGGAAGCCATCACCGACCTGATGGAATACTGCGAGCGCAATACCATCCGCTTCCGCGTGATCCCCAGCGCCGACAGCTTCATTCCCGTGGTGCAGACCGGCAACCTCGAGTTCCATGGCAGTGTTCCGGTAAGCAAGCTCCGCCATGAGCCGTTGGACAACCGCTGGAACCGCTTCTCCAAACGCTGCTTCGATGTTATCTTTTCGCTTTTCGTCATTGTTTTCGTGCTCAGTTGGTTGATCCCACTGCTCGCCCTCGCTGTGAAGATCAGCAGTCCGGGGCCCGTCTTCTTCAAGCAAACACGCCTCGGTGAGGGGAAAAAGAAATTCAGCTGCTACAAGTTCCGCAGCATGCGCGTGAACAAGGAGGCCGACAGCAAACAGGCCACCAAAAACGACCCCCGCGTGACCAAAGTGGGGTCCTTCCTGCGCAAGAGCAATCTGGATGAGATGCCCCAGTTCTTCAACGTACTGCTGGGCCAAATGAGTGTGGTGGGCCCGCGCCCGCACCCTCTGAAGCTGAACGATCAATTCCGCGACATCATCGATAAGTACATGGTCCGTCACTTCGTACGCCCCGGCATCACCGGCTGGGCCCAAGTGAACGGCTTCCGCGGTGAAACCCGCACCCCAGAACTCATGGAGAAGCGCGTGGACCTGGACGTCTGGTATTTGGAGAACTGGTCCTTCATGCTTGACCTGAAGATCGTGGTAAAGACCGTGACGAACATGATCGGGAAGGACGAACGGGCATATTGAGCCGCTCAAGCTGTCGAAGAAGCCCCGCCAAGGGGCTTTTTCCTTGGATTCCATTGCCGTACGGGGCCTCCGTCTATATTTGCCGTCCTTTTCAAAGAACCGATGGCCAATCATAAGAGTGCCCTGAAGCGTGTCCGCCAGACCGAGACCCGCAACGAGCGCAACCGTTACCAGCACAAAACCACCCGCAACGCCGTGCGCGACCTGCGGGCTTCCACCGCCAAGAAGGACGCCGAGAAGCTGCTTCCCGCAGCGGAGAGCATGCTGGACAAGCTGGCCAAGAAGAACGTCATCCACAAGAACAAGGCCGCCAACCTGAAGAGCAGCCTGCGCAAGCTCGTAGCGGCTCTGAAGTGAGATCTTGACCGATCGGACGAGATTTTAAACGCCGATCGCAACGGTTTACACCGGTCCAAGGGCAACTAGCCCGTATCCTAGCATAAACTGACAGGTCCCTTTGGGGGCCTGTTCTATTTTGTGGCCCGTGGAAAGGATGGACGAAAGCCCCGCCAAACTGAGCATCCCTGAGTGGTCCAAGGCGGACCGCCCCCGGGAACGTATGCTTGCCAACGGGTCAAAGGCCATGAGCGACGCGGAACTGGTGGCCATCCTGATCCGCAGTGGCACCCCCAAGGACAGCGCCTTGGACTTGGCCCGCTTGATCCTGAGCAAAGCCGCCAATGACCTGCACAAGCTGGCAGGCTTGAGCGTGATCGAGCTGATGAAGATCAACGGGGTCGGGGAGGCCAAGGCATTGAGCATCGTGGCCGCCCTGGAGCTCGGCCAGCGCCGACGGGATACGACCATTGAGCAGCGCCCGCTGATCGCTACCAGCAGAGAGGCCTACGAAGTGCTGCGCCCATGGGTGGCCGACCTGCCCCATGAGGAGTTCTGGTTGCTTCTGTTGGATCGTGGCAATCGACTGCTGGACCGCAGCAAAGTGAGCCAGGGGGGCATGCACGGTACGGTGGCCGACCCAAAGCTCATCTTCCGCGAAGCGCTCGAAAAGCGGGCCAGCAGCCTTATCCTCTGCCACAACCATCCTTCTGGCCAGTTGCGGCCCAGTTCCGAGGACATTACCCTCACCAAAAAACTCGTGGACGGTGGCCGCTTCCTGGACATCACCGTGCAGGACCACCTCATCGTGGCGGCAACGGGCTATTACAGCTTCGCGGACAACGGGCAACTATAATATGGCACACCGATGCACACAGATAAACACCGATGGACACAGATGGCAGGAGTTGGCCGTGATCCATTGATCGGACGTCCATCCCACGCATGACCAATCCACTCAGGATCCTCACGATCATCGGCGCACGGCCGCAGATCATCAAGGCGGCGGCAATTAGTCGGGCTATCGCTTCGCATGCCAACGGAGGTATCGCAGAAACGCTCTTGCATACTGGGCAGCACTACGATGCCAACATGAGCCAGGTGTTCTTCGATGAACTCGGTATCCCGTCGGCGGACATCAACCTGAACACAGGTAGCGGAGGTCACGGCGCGATGACCGCCAAGATGATCGACGGCATCGAGCAAGTACTGCTGAAGAAGGAGCACGATGTGGTACTGCTTTATGGTGATACCAACAGCACTTTGGCCGGAGCCGTAGCAGCCGCCAAGCTCCATGTTCCCGTGGCGCATGTGGAAGCCGGTCTGCGCTCCTTCAACAAACGTATGCCCGAGGAGGTGAACCGCATCATCTGCGACCATTGCAGCACTTGGCTCTTCTGCCCGACAGATACGGCAGTGGAGAACCTGGTCCGCGAAGGCTTCTCAACGGCCAATGACGCAAAGCCCAGTGCGGACAAGCCCCATGTTGTGCAATGCGGCGATGTGATGTATGACAACAGTTCGTACTTCGCCTCACTCGCGAAAGAACGCTCCTCTATTCTGGGTGCGTATGATCTGCGACCGGACGGATTTGCTCTCGTCACGGTCCATCGCGATCACAACACGGACGATCCCGAACGGCTGAACGATATCTTCCGTACGCTGCTCGAACTGCACGCCCGCCACGGCTTGGACTTCGTGCTCCCTGTGCATCCCCGCACCCGGAAGATGATGGACACCCTCCTGGGGAGCGACGTGAAAGACGCCCTGAAGAAAAGCCCCCGTTTCCTCCTCGTTCCACCAGCCGGTTTCCTGGACATGATCGAGCTGGAGAGCAATTCGCGCCTGGTGATCACAGATAGCGGCGGTGTGCAGAAGGAGGCGTACTTCTTCGGCAAGCCCGGTATTGTGCTCCGCCCTGAAACGGAATGGGTGGAACTCGTTGAGCACGGCCAAGCCATACTCGCTGATGCGGATCCGGCACGGATCACAGCGGGGTTCGAAAAATTTATTCAAGAGGGTATTCCGGCCGTGGACCCTCTGTTCGGCGATGGGCATGCGGCTGAACGCATCTGTGACGAACTGATCAAGAACCGGTGATCCGCTCCGCCGCCAATTACCTCCGGTGTTTCAGCGCCTGCCTGGCCGATCCGGAGAGGAGGCGCCTGCTGGCGGCGCATCGCGAACGCCCAGTGATCGTTCCCGGTGATCGTGCAGAGGCCTTACGCAGGGCCATCGGCTACTTGATGAGAGCCCAGGACCAGCGGCCCGATGGCGGAATCGGCAGCTACCATCTCGTTGATGGATGGGGCGCGTCGTATCCGGAAACTACCGGCTACGCCATACCTACACTCTTGGCCGCCGCGGACCACCTCGGTTGGGAGGAGCCCCGTGAAAGGGCCTTGCGTGCAGCGGATTGGTTGCTTTCGATCCAACTCCCTACTGGAGGCTGGCAAGGTGGACGTATCGGCGAAATAAGGGACCCAGTGGTGTTCAACACCGCCCAAGTGATCCGGGGGCTGCTCGCGGCACATGACCTTTCCAAGGGCATGGAGTACCTCAATGCCTGTATGCGCGCAGGGGAGTGGATCCTCAGTTCGCAGTCGCGCGATGGTGCCTGGCGCAAGGAGAATTTCCTCGGCTCTGCAAGGGTGTATGACACCTATGTAAGCGCACCCATGTTGCGCCTGTACCGCATCACAGGGGATGAGCGCTACAAGAAAGCCGCGATGGCCAACCTGGAATGGGTGCTCGCGCAGCAATGGGCCAACGGCTGGTTCAGCAATGCGGACAATACCGTGAAGCACAACGAGCGGCCCATCACACACACCATCGCCTACACCATCGATGGCCTGATCGAGTGTGCAGCACATGTACGGCATGACGTGATGATGGACCGTGCCACACGCACGGCGAATGTGCTGCTGGTGAGGTTCATGGAGAACGGTTGGTTGCACGGACGATATGACGGGCAGTGGCGCGGCAGCGAAAGCCTGATCACCACCGGATGCGCACAACTCGCCGTATCCTGGGCCTGGCTCCACCGCATCACAGGAGAGTCACGGTACTTGGATGGGCTTACGCGCATGACCGACCTCTTGATCGTGATGCAACACGTGAACCTCACGGGGCCGGCCGCAGCGCATGGTGCGCTCAGCGGTTCCTTCCCGATCTGGGGGCGCTACGAGAATTTCGCCTTCCCAAATTGGGGTGCGAAGTATTTCGCCGACGCCTTGCTTTGTGCTGACGGCCACCTTCCGCGCTACTGAGCGGGCAACGGCAAAACCCGATGACAGTTGACTTCGACCCGGTCGTCCTTTTCCGAGCTTCCGCCCGAATCAGGCCCGATAATGAAGCGTTGCGTACGAAAGAGGGATCATTCACCTATGCCCAGCTTGACCGATGGAGCGATGCGATCGCGCACGCTCTCACCGAGGCGGGCGCTCTCAATGACCGTATCGCGTTCATCGCGCATAAACATCCCGGAAGCTATGCTGCCATCCTCGGCATATTGAAGGCCGGCTGCTCCTATGTGCCGCTCCATCCGGACGGTCCAATTGCCCGTTGGGAACGCATGATGGATGCCTGCCAGGCCCGTTTCCTTCTGGGTGATGGGCCATTGTTGGGCGTAGCTCGACTGGTCACGCTCCCTGGTCCACACCAGGTTCCCGAACCATTCCGATCCGAGCGCATCGGTACCGAAGCCTATGTGCTGTTCACCAGCGGAAGCACCGGTGGGCCCAAGGGCGTAAGCGTGTCACGCATGAACGTGGCTGCCTATCTGGGCCATCTCCTCACCGCGTACGACTTCACCGAAAAGGACCGCTTCAGCCAATTCTTCGCGCTCACTTTCGACCTGAGCGTACACGACCTCTTCGTGTGCTGGGGCGCTGGTGCCTGCTTGTGCGTGCCTGCCGGCGATCACGCTCTGCGCACCGCCGCATTCGTACGTGAGGAAGGGATCTCTGTATGGTTCTCTGTTCCTTCATTGCCTGCGCTCATGGCCCGCGTGCGCAGCCTCCAACCGGGAGCTTTCCCTACGATCCGACATGCGTTCTTCTGTGGCGAGGGTCTGCTCTTCGAAACCGCTCGCGCGTTCGCTGGAGCAGCTCCGAACGCGTTGATGACAAACCTGTACGGCCCAACGGAAGCGACGATCGCCCTCACTGCCCACGCCATCGACCGAAATACCCTTGACCGGCAAGGTCTGGTGCCCATCGGCAAGCCCTTCCCGGGCCACAAGGCCATCCTTGAGGATGAGGAACTCTGTGTTTGTGGTCCGCAGATCACCAATGGCTACATCGGCCTGCCTGATGTCAACGCAGCGAGTTTCTCCGACATCACCGGAAGTGGTGTGCGTTGGTACCGCACCGGTGATCGGGTGCGCATGGACCCTGATGGAACGATGCACTATCTGGGCAGGATCGATCATCAGGTAAAAGTGGCCGGCCACCGCGTAGAACCCGGCGAAGTGGACGCGCTGCTCACTCCACTGCTTTCCGGTGGAAAGGCCATCACAGTGCCCGTACACGAAGCCGGTGCGGTGAGGCTGGTTACTTTTATCGACGTGCTGTCCAACATCCCAGAGCTCCTTTCCCATTGCCGCGCGCACTTGCCGCAACACATGGTACCTGAACGCATCCTCGTGCAACAGGATCTACCATTGACACCACACGGCAAGATCGATCGCCAGCAACTCATCGCCATCGCGCAACATGGCTGAATCCGCTGTGCGCTCCGCCATCACCGAACGCCTGAAGCAGCGACTGGCGCGATTGGGACTTTCACCCGGTGACCTGACTGATGACCTTGATCTCGTCCGTAGCGGGGTGCTCGATTCGCTCGGGTTCGTGGACCTGATCGCAGACCTGGAGAACGCTACCGGAAAACAGGTTGATCTGGAATTCGCGCTCGAACATGGGAACGCGACCACCGTCCGAAGCATCGTTTCACTTTTCGAACAACGATGAGCGTACCGTCCGTCCGCGCTATAACCCACGCCGATGATCCGGCACTGTCCGCGATCACGCCGCTGTTCGAAGCGATGCATGCGGAAATGGCCAAGCAGGGCATGCTTCTTCAACTCACTCCGGACGGTGCGAACATCTGGCTGGAAGGGATCAAAAGCGGCCTGGAACGATTCGGTCGCATGGCCGTGGCGGAAGTGGACGGGCAGATCGTGGGGTTCGCCCATGCCGTTGTCAAATTGGCTCCTGAACATTTGGGAGGATCCAGGATCGGACTCATCGCGCATGTGTTCGTCGTACCTGCGCATAGAAGGTCAGGTCTTGCGCGCGCACTCGTTGCTTCATTGCAAGCATGGCTGGGATCCAAGCAGGTGTCCAGCGTTGAACTTCACGTGGTGCATCGCAACGAGGCGGCGCTCGCGTTCTGGAAATCGCAGGGCTATATGCTGGAATTGATGCAGCTACGGAAGTGTTGAGCGACGGTGGCCATGATATCATCATGTGGCCGATGCGCATAGGCGTGAAGCCGGGGGATACGATCCAACTGATGGCCGATCTGACGCGCATGGCATGGAACGCCCGCCGTGCGCGAAAGCGCTTCAGCACCGTTGAGTTCCTGAACACCTTCGCGGATGCCGTGGGGCCGGCGGGCACTGTTCTCGTCCCAACCTACAATTTCGACCTGCGCGATGGCGACGCGTTCGACATCCGGCGCACGCGATCGATCAGTGGTGCATTGGCCAATTCCGCGATCGATCATCCGCGCTTCCGGCGAACACCGCATCCCCTCCACTCCTTCGCAGTGACCGGCGCGGGAACTGATCAACTGCTGAGATCAACGGAGAAAAGCAGCTTCGGACCAGGTTCTCCCTTCGCGTACATGCTCGAACACAAGGCCACCTTGATCGCCATCGATCTGCCGCTCAACGATGCGCTCACGTTCGCGCACTACTGCGAAGAGGCGACGGGGGTGCCTTACCGCCGCCAGTTCCCGATGCGGATCAGCTACACCGATTCAGAGGACCATACGACCCACAAGATCTTCTCGCTCTATGCCAAGAAGCCCGGCCACCACATGGACTTCTCCCGGCTCGGATACATGGCCGAGCACGACGGTGCGATCCAACGCATCGAACTCGATGGCTCCAATGCGATCCGCTTGGAGTTGCCCTGGGTCCATTCCATTATAGAACACGACATCCGGACGAACAATGCGCGCACGATCCATCAGTTCCGTTGGTCGTGGTGGCTGAAGGAGCAGATGAAAGAACTGCTGCGTACGTTCGGCATCCGCACGCGCAAGGAACGCACCGCACATGCTGCACGTACTGCTTGAAACACCGTCACCACGCGCCCGTTATGTGGTGCGCCATGTGTTCGAACGCATGCTTGGTTGGTCGGTGGTCTTCGTTGGGTCGCGCGAGGAACTGATCCAAGCGCAAGGACCGAAGCTGAGCTACGGTGATCAACCCGTGCCCGGGGTATTCCATATCCAGCTCAGCGAATCGTTCGCAGGAAGTCGAACTCTCGGCACGGTTCCATCTTCACGCGGCACGGGCCGGGATCTCCTGGTGTTCCCGGCAGGCGAAACATTCGATGTCTTCGCAGCGATCTTCTTCCTGATCTCGCTGCAACAGGAATACAGCATCTCGAAGCGTGACGAACATGGGCGCATCGCTTCGGAAGAACTCCTGCTCGTGCGTGCCGGGGCCAGTGACTTTCCGATCGTCGACATCTGGGCGCTTCGCTTGACCGATCAGCTACGCGCGGCCTACCCATCCCTTCCCGCACCTCATCGTATCTACAGGCATGTACTCACCGTGGACGTGGACAATGGACTGAAGTATGCCGCCCGGTCCTGGCAGCGCGCGATGGGCGCTTCCGCCAAGGAATTGGCCGCAGGCAGGGCCACCAGCTTCTTGGAGCGCTGGAACGTGCGCATGGGCCGAAAAAAGGATCCGTACGCAACTTTCGTTGACCGGCTGACCGATGTGCGAAAGGAAGTGGACCGCTTGATCGCCTTCGTACTCACACGCGGGGAAGGGCGGTTCGATCATGCCGCACGTATCGATCACCCGGTATTCGTGGACCTGCTGAAGCGCCTTGGCGGGTGCGCGGAGATCGGACTGCACCCATCCTACGAGAGCAGCCGTGATGAGCGCATCATTGCCCAGGAACGCGAAGTCCTCGGCAAGGTGACCGGCGGTCCGATCCTTGTATCACGGCAACATTTCCTGCGTTGGCGTATGCCCGACACATTCCGCGCGCTCCTTGCGAACGGGTTCACCGAGGACCATTCACTCGGCTTCAGCGACCGCATCGGGTTCCGCGCGGGCACATGCACCCCATTCCCATGGTACGACCTCGATCGTGAGGTGGAAACTTCGTTGATGATCCACCCCTTCGCCATGATGGACAGCGCTCTCGCGCATCACACCATCGACACGCCGGGATCTGCCGGTGAACTTCTGCGGATGGCCGTTGGTGACATGAAGCGCGTGAACGACACCGTGCGCGAGGTCCAAGGCACGTTCGTGAGCGTCTGGCATGACCGGTTCCTCAGTGGCCATCTCGACTTCAAAGGCGCACCCGAAGCGATGCGCGAACTCGTCGATAACGCGAAGGCATGATCCGGTATGTTCGACATAACGAGATCGACCACCCGACGTGGGATGCCCTCTTGGAGAAATGCCCCGGACGGTTGTGGTATGCGCGCAGCCGCGTATTGGACTTGGCCAACCCGCTGTGGGACGCGCTGATCGACGATGATGCCGGTGCCATCATGCCACTCACATGGCGATCCAAATGGGGCATCCGCTACCTCTACAATCCATACGGGCTCCAGCAACTCGGCGTATTCGCTCCTGAACCGGACGAACACAGGATCAGCGACTTCCTGAAGGCCATTTCGGCCCACTTCCGCTATGCGGATATCTGGACGAACAACACTTCACCGTTGCCCGGTGGAACACACTGGACCTCGGAACCACAGAACAACCAGACCCTGCTCGCGGACAGGAATATCATCGACCTGCGCAACGCCTATTCCACAAATCACCGGCGCAATCTTCGCCGTTCACCACGCCCACCGATCTCCGACAATATCACACCGGAGGCCTTCATGAGCCTTTTCGAGCGCACTACCGGCGCGCGTTTCGGAGGCAGCCCCCCAGGCAGCGCCCCGGTACTGCTCAACATCCTCTCGGACGCGGTGGAAAGCGGTGTGGCGAGTTTGAGGTGCATCATGGTGGATGGCACACCGGCCGCGGCCGCATGCTTCATCAACTGGCAGGACCGCAGCATCTTCCTCAAATCAGCCAATGACGAGCGTGGATTCGCGATCAAGGCGATGTTCCACCTGATCGACCATTGGATCGAACAGCACGCCGGCACCGGCCACGTCCTCGACTTCGCAGGTTCCAACACGCCCAGCGTCGCCCAATTCTACGCAGGCTTCGGTGCGTTGGACAGCACCTACTTTCGCTACCGGCTCAACAGGCTACCCTGGCCTCTCTCTTACCTGAAACCCTGATCGATGACCGTCCGGCTCAATGGCGACCGCTCCGTGCTCAATCACTTCATCGCGGAACTGCGTGATGAAACCATCCAGAAAGACCCCCTGCGATTCCGTCGCAACTTGGAACGTTGCGGCGAGGTGATGGCCTATGAGCTCAGCAAAACGTTCGAATACACGGCGCAGGAAGTGATCTCCCCGCTTGGCACCGCGCGCGTGGAGCTGGCCAATGACAAGCCCGTGCTCGCCACGATCCTGCGCGCCGGGCTGCCGCTCCACCAAGGCCTGCTGAACTACTTTGATCGCGCGGACTGCGCGTTCGTGAGCGCGTACCGCAAACACCGTATCGGTGAGGACGGCTTCGACATCGAGGTGGAGTACATGAGCAGTCCGTCGCTGGAAGACCGTGTGCTGATCATCAGCGATCCCATGTTGGCGACCGGCCGCAGCATGGTGCTGGTGTACAAAGCGCTTTTGCGCTTGGGCAAACCCAAAGCCCTGCACATCGTGAGCGTGATCGCCAGCGCGGAAGGTATCGAGCATGTCAAGAGCCACCTGCCGCCCAATACACGCATCTGGATCGCCGCGGTGGATGAGGAGATGACCGCGCAAGCGTTCATCGTTCCCGGCCTTGGCGACGCGGGTGATCTGGCCTTTGGGGCCAAGCTCTGATGATCCAACAAGTGCTCAGCGCTTTGAGCGTGCTCGCCATGGCCGCGCTGAAACTCCTGTTCGCCGCACCATGGTCCTACGGGCTGGGCTTTGGCTTCTTGGCCACGTTGGTTTTGCTGATCGTGGGCGGTGGTATTGGCATGGCGGCCTTCTTTTTCGCCGGGGAACGAGTAATGGAGTGGTTCCGTTTGCGGCATTTGCGCAGGGAGCACAAGCGCCTGGCCAAGGGCCTTCCGCCGGACCGGATCTTCACCCGCACTAACAGGTTCATCGTGCGCATGAAGCGCGACTTCGGCCTGCCGGGCCTTGCAGTTATGCCCCCGATCCTATCCATTCCCATTACCGCGGTGATCGCCGCGAAGTACTTCCGACACGACCGACGAACCCTGCCCGTACTGCTGCTCTCGGTGGTGGCGTGGTCGTTCGTGCTCAGTTCCTTCTGGAGTTTCATGCGGTGAAACGGTATACCCACCTCTTCTTCGACCTGGACCATACGCTGTGGGATTTCCGCACGAATTCCCGCGCCGTGCTGCGCGAACTGTTCGTTGAACTTGACCTGTCAGGCCGTGGCGTGCCCGATGCCGACACACTGATCGCGGTCTATGAGGAGATCAATGCGGCCTTGTGGAAACGCATGGAGAACGGTACGCTGGACAAGGACGTGATGCGCGTGCTGCGCTTCCGGAATACGTTGCTCCGTTTGGGTGTGAAGGATGAGCCGCTGTCGAAGACCATGGGCGATGAATACCTGGGGCGCACACCGCGCAGGAGCGGCCTGTTTC
>JANOPI010000304.1:0-4375 GCA_031421755.1 Flavobacteriales bacterium
TATGTGTACCCGATCTTCTTGGCGTTCCCCTGAAGCGTTTTAATGCTCACCTGCGGCCTCCTCCGGCGAACAAGGTGCGAATGTATCCAGCAGGTGAACGCATCCTCTCCGCAGGTGCTGCCGACCAGGTCATGGAATTGCCACGACAGGTCATTCGTGAAAGATCTGGAAATGCTGACGCGTGAAAAGACGTGGTGGTCATCACCCGGATCCGTGTCGGATACCATGGATCCCCATCCTCACATCCGATCGGCCAACCATCGCATGAATTCTACCTTCAGTTCGTGATAGAGCTTCTCGAATGTGTTGAGACGATCGCGTAGCTCGCTGTGATCGGTGAAGAGCACATGGTCTACGGCCACGGGATGTTCGATGGCGAACTTCTCCAGATGGTTCTCGTGCTGCTTGATGTCGTGCCGTAGTTCATCGATCACCTCGCGCTCACGGATGTAGCGGTTCTGGAAGTGCTCCAGTTCGGCCATCACCTCATTTCCGGCAGTTCTCCCCGCGATGTCCTCCATGCGCTTATCGAAGATGCCGATCTCGTCCTTGCAGAAACGGAGCGTGTTCAACCAGAGCTGGTGGTCATTGTGGAGGTCCTGCAGATGCACGCGCTTTTCGGTGAGGGTCTGTGGCATGGGTCGGAAGTTTGGATGGATGAAGATCGGAGATCTTCCGCAATGGACCGCATGCCGCCTGCAACGGCCGAACAAGGGATAACCGCAGAGGGCGCAGAGTTCCGCAGAGAAATACAGGACTGATCGCGACTGATAGGAAGAAGAGCATGCAGCCTGCGGCGGCCGAACAAGGGTTAACCGCTGAGGGCGCAGAGCTCCGCAGAGAAATACAGGACGGGTCACATCGCTGCGTCAGCGAGACCCTCTGCGGAACTCTGCGCGCTTTGCGGTAAAAACAAAGCGCCGCGCCAGCGGCGACTGCGGAACGGTCCGAAAATGAAGAACCCCGGCTGGTGGCCGTGGTCCTTTAATAAGCTCGCGTATAGAAAGTCCTACTCGCCGAGCAGTTTCTTCATCTCTTCGAACTTGGCCGTGTTCTGGGCCTTGGCGTAGAGTGTCTTCAACTGGGCGATCGTGGGCCGATCGTCCGGCTTCAGTTCGTGGGCTTGTTCGAAATATGGGATCGCCTTTACGTAGATGTCGTCCGCCGTCTTCTTCAGCTTCTGGTACTTGGCGTCGTCCTTTTCATTGTTCGCCTTCTCGTACTCGTAGGCCGCGCGGTTGTTGTAGAGCACGCCGATGTTGAAGTAGCTGTCGAAGAATTTGGGATCGCACTCGATGCTCTTCTTGTAGCTGGTTTCCGCCGCGTCATACCACTTGTACATCTCCAGCTCTGCGGGTTTGGTACCGCCTTTGGGGTCGGCTTTGCCTTCGAAGATGCTCGCCTGCAAGCTGTGGAGCACACAATTGCCCGGGTCTTTCTGGAGGGCTTCGGCCACGCTGGTCTCCACCTCCGCTACGCGACCGGCTTCCTGGAGGAATGCTACCTCATCGAGCATCAGTTCCTTGTCATTCGGGTGGCGCTTCCTCCCGGCCTGGGTGGTGGCGATGGCGCCACTGAGGTCTCCCCCACGTTTCTGTAGGCTGGACGCGTAACGGAAGATCTCCGCCCGGTCATAGCCGATGCTGATGCACTGCTGGTAGCGCTTAAGCGCTTCCGCCAGATCCCCTTTGCTCTCGTAGGCCAGCGCACTGTTGAATACGGCGTTGCTGTCTACCTCGCCAAAACTCTTGGCCACGGTTTCGCTCTGCGCATAAAGGGTGATGGCCTTGTCGTAGTCCTTGGCGGTGAAGGCATCGTTGCCGGCGTTCAGGGCCATGGCCTGCAGTCCGCGAAGGGCCTTGTCATTGCCCTCCTTCTCGGTGCCCTTGGTGTCGAGTTCCTTCGCCTTGGTGAAACTGGCGATCGCCTTCTCCATCGCGTCAGGGAACTGTGTCTTCAGCGCCGGGTCATCATTGAAGGTGATCCGCTGGTAGATCATGCCCCGGTAACGCCAGGTCTTCTCTTTCACCATCGTTCCCTCGTTGATGATGGCGGGCTCGATGTAACCGACCGCTTCGGCCAGTTTGTTGTCTTCCAACGCCATGAAGGCGCTGACCACATTGCTGTTCTGGGCGAAGGCCATGGTGGTGGCCACGGTGCCCATGATCATGAGAGTCTTTCGCATCTGCGTCCTGTTTCGTTCTTATTCGTCGTCGCCGCCTGCAACATCGGTGCCATCAGGGCCTTCGGTCGCGTCTTCACCGCCTTCGTTCCCTTCAGTGGTTTCGCCAGGGCTCTCTTCCGTGTCTTCTGTGTTGGCAACCTCCTCGTCCTCGTGAAGTTCACTGTCTATCTTGGCTACAGCGGCGATCTTGTCCTTGTCCCGCAGTTCGATCAGGCGCACGCCTTGCGTGGCACGGCCCAGCACGCGCATCTCGGCCAGGTCCATGCGGATGGTGATGCCGTTGCGGGTGATGATCATCAGGTGATCGTCATCGCGCACGTCCTTGATGGCCACGAGTTTGCCCGTCTTGTCCGTCACTTGGAGGGTCTTCACCCCCTTGCCACCGCGCTTGATGATGCGGTAATCATCCACGGGACTGCGCTTGCCGTAGCCTTTGCTGCTCACCACCAACACTTGGCGGGTGGCGGCTTCGGCAGCGTCGATCGTGAGCATGCCCACGATCTGGTTCTTGCCGTCCTCGTCGTCCAGATTCATGGCGATCACTCCGCTGGCACCACGGCCCATGGGGCGCACGTTGCTTTCTTCGAAGTGGATGGCCTTGCCGTCCTTGCTGGCCATGATGATGTGGCAGTTGCCATTCGTCAGGCGTGCCTCCAGCAGTTCGTCTCCTTCGCGGATGCCCACGGCGATGATGCCATTGGCGCGTGGGCGGCTGTAGGCCTCCAGCGTGGTCTTCTTGATGATGCCCTTTTTGGTACAGAGCACCACGAAGTGGTTGTTCAGGTATTCCTCGCTCTTGAGGTCCTTCACGTTCAGGTAGGCCACCACTTTATCATCGGCGGCGAGTTGCACCAAGTTGATGATCGCGCGGCCTTTGCTTTGGCGTGTTCCTTCGGGGATGTCGTACACGCGCATCCAATAACACTGGCCCTTCTGGGTGAAGATGAGCAAGTAGTTATGGTTGGTGGCCACGAAGAGGTGCTCCAAGAAATCCTCATCGCGTGTGGTGGATCCTCGCGAACCGATGCCCCCCCTGCCCTGCGTGCGGAATTCGCTCAAGCTGGTGCGCTTGATATACCCCAAGTGGCTGATGGTGACCACCACCGCGTCATCCGCGATGAGGTCTTCCATGCTCATGTCACCACCGGCGGCCACGATGTTCGTACGGCGCTTGTCGCCGTACTTCTCCTTCATCTCCAGCGTTTCCGCCTTGATGATGCCGTAGCGCATGCCCTCATCGGCCAGCACGGCCTTCAGGTGGGCGATCAGGGTCATCAGTTCATTGTACTCCGCCTTGATCTTGTCGCGCTCCAGGCCGGTGAGGCGCTGAAGGCGCATATCCAGGATGGCGCGGGACTGGATGTCGCTGAGGCCGAAGGTGGCCATCAGCCCTTCGCGGGCGATGTCCGGTGTTTCGCTGGCGCGGATCAGCTTGATCACCTCATCCAGATGATCCAGGGCGATGAGCAGGCCCTCCAGGATGTGCGCGCGTTCCTCCGCTTTCCGCAGGTCGAACTTGGTGCGGCGGATGATGACGTCCATGCGGTGATCCACGAAATGGAGGATCATCGACTTCAGGTCGAGCATCACCGGGCGGCCTTTCACCAGCGCGATGTTGTTCACGCTGAAGGACGTTTGCATTTCCGTGAACTTGTACAACTGGTTCAGCACCACGCTGGCCATGGCATCACGCTTGATCTCGTACACCATGCGGATGCCGTGGCGGTCGCTCTCGTCGCGCGCATCGCTGATGCCCTCTATCTTCTTCTCGTTCACCAGGTCGCAGCTCTTTTTGAAGAGCGCGTTCTTGCCCACCATATAAGGGATCTCCGAAACGATGATGGTCTCGCGTCCGGTCTTGGGGTCCTCTTCGATCCGCGCCTTGGCCCGAAGCACGATCTTGCCACGGCCGGTCTCGTACGCCTCACGCACTCCAGCAGTGCCGTGGATCGTTCCGCCGGTAGGGAAGTCAGGAGCCTTTACGTGCTCCATCAAACCCGCCAGGTCGATGTCCTTGTTGTCCACATAGGCAGCAATGGCGTCACAGACCTCATTGAGGTTGTGCGGCGGCATATTGGTGGCCATACCCACTGCGATACCGGAGGCGCCATTCACGAGGAGCGTCGGGATCTTCGTGGGCATCACCGTGGGCTCTTCGAGGGTATCATCGAAGTTCGGTCGCATGTCCAC
>JANOPI010000305.1:0-4243 GCA_031421755.1 Flavobacteriales bacterium
CAGAAAGAAATGCTCGTGCGCAACGTACCGTCGAACACATGAACAAACGAACCAAGCAAAACCTGAACGCTCGATCATGAAACGCCTGCTCGCTCTCTCCATCTGTTCTTTGCCATTGTTGTGCGCCAATGCACAGGACGCTACCAAGGTCATCCGTGAATCCGCTCCGCTTTCAGCGGCTGATTCCACGGGGAAGATCTGGACCAAAGGGGCTACAATCAACGTCAATATCACCCAGGTGAGCCTCACCAATTGGGTCGCGGGTGGCAATAACAGCTTGGGCGGCATCATCCTGTTCAACGGGTTCGCCAACCGCCACAAGGGAAAAAACGTATGGGACAATTCCCTTATCCTGGCCTTTGGCGGTCAGCTGCAATCGCCGCAGGGCTACGGCTTCAGCGACGATGAGGCGCTCCTGCTGAAGACCGATGACCGCATCGAACTGAACAGCAAGTGGGGCCGTGAGCTGAAAAAGCCTTGGTACTTTTCCTTCTTAGGGCAGTTCAAGACCCAATTCACCGAAGGTTTCGACGGCACAGGCAACCGCATCTCGAACCTGTTCGCACCTGCCTATCTGATCCTTGCACCCGGTTTCGACTACCGCCCGAACGACAACTTCTCTTTGTTCATGTCTCCTGCGGCGATGAAGCTCACCATGGTGAATGACAAGCGCCTGTTCGGAGGCAGCACGGATCCCGATCTGCGCGTTTTCGGTGTGAAGAACGGCAGCACGACAGAGGTCGAGATCGGCGGATACCTGCGGGCCCAGTACACCAAGGACCTGTCCGAGAACTTCACCTTTCTCACCCGTGGAGACCTTTACAGCAATTATCTGCGCAATCCGCAGAACATCGATGTGACCTGGGAAACACTCTGGACCCTGAAGGTCAATAGCTGGTTCGCGGCGTCCTTGAACACGCTGCTCCTGTACGATCACGACATCGATGTGCCCAAGCTGAAGGACTTCACCGATCCTGTGACCGGTCTGACAACCAAGGTTCCAGCGCCCGGCCCCGGCACCCAATTCAAGCAAACGCTCAGCATCGGTCTCACGTTGAAGCTCTAGCGCCGTAGGTCGTCGCCCAACGAGCGAACGCCCGATCATGCTCCAGCACGGGAAGAGCCTGATCGGGCGTGCTGCGTTCGGGACATGCGTTCCAGGCGGTCCGGTTTCATTTCGCTCCGCATTGTATTCCTGTTCCATGTTCCATCGGTGCGTATCACCTTAGCGCCCCGCTGAACCACCATCTCTTTGCGCTCCGTTCTCATCCTCTACACCGAGTTGGCGCCCTATGTGCTCGCTTGCCTGAAGGCGTTGGTAGAGCAGCATGAGGTGGTCATCCACCTTGTGCGGTGGCCAGTGAATGACGAGGCCCCGTTCGAACTGCGCTTCTCGGACCGCATCCATGTTTACGAGCGTGAAGCATATGATGAGGCCGCTCTATTGAAGCTTGCCGCAGGGTTAAGGCCAGATGTCATCTTCGCCAGTGGTTGGGTGGACAAGGGTTACATCGCCGTGTGCCGCCAGCAGCGCGCCAAGGGCAAACCCACTGTGATGTGCAGCGACACCGCTTGGCGTGGGGATGTGCGGCAATTGGCCGCGGTGATCGCCGCGCGCTTCTGGATGCGTGGTGTGTTCTCGCACGCGTGGGTAACAGGTGATGCGCAAGCCGTTTATGCGCTCAAGCTGGGTTTCACCGCACAGGTCACGCGTACCGGTTTCTATTCTGCTGATGTGGACAGGTTCGCTCCGCTCGCAACCCGGTTCGCGGCGCAAAAGGCGAAGACATTTCCGCACCGGTTCCTGTGCGTGGCCCGTTACATACCGACCAAGGGGCACCAATACCTCTGTGATGCCTTCGCCGAATCGTGCGCTTCGGGTGAGGCCGGTGATTGGGAACTCTGGATCGCGGGCACCGGTGAACTGTACCATACGGTGAAGAACTCTCCAAGTGGCCGGCACCCGAGGATCTCACATCTCGGCTTCATCCAAGTGGAAGAATTGCCCGAGGTGATGGCCCAATGCGGCGTGTCTGTGCTGCCTAGTACCTACGAGCCATGGGGCGTGGTGGTGCAGGAACATGCGTGCGCCGGCTTCCCCCTGTTGCTGAGCAGTGCTGTTGGCGCGGCGGAACGCTTCCTGCACGCAGGCCTGAACGGCTCACGCTTCGAGGCAGGCAATAAACAGGATCTGAAGAACGCATTGGCCGGCATCATGCGCAGCAGCGACGAGCATCTGCGCACCATGGGCCAGCGCAGCATGGAACTCGGCGCACAGTGGAACCCGGGGGAATGGGCCCGCACCGCGATGACCTTCCTGGAATGAACCGGCCACAGGTCCTCGTTTTCATCGACTGGTTTTCGCCGGGGTTCAAGGCAGGAGGGCCTGTGCGCAGTGTGGTGAACCTGGTGGATCATCTTCGCGAGCGCATCGACTTCCACATCGTTACCTCTGACACGGAGTATACCGAGACATCACCTTATACCGGTATCATACCCGACTCATGGACGGTGATGCCGGGGGGCGAACGCGTCTGGTACGCCTCGCGGAAGGGCACTCGTCGATCCACATGGGATCAGCTGATCAAGGATCGTGCTTGGGATGCGGTCTATGTTCAAGGTATGTGGTCGTTATGGTTCAGTGCCATGCCGCTGTGGTTGACGCGCGGTTCGGACCGGAACCGGATCGTGGCCGTGCGCGGCATGCTCGCCCCGGGCATGATGCGGCACGGCGGTCTGAAAAAGCGCTTCTTCCTCTGGTTCATGAAGCTCACTGGTTCTTATGCGCAGGTAGAATTCCAGGCAACGAATGCGGAGGAGGTGGAAGACGTGAAGCGGTGGATCTCGCCGCGTACCCCGATCCATCAAGTGCCCAACCTCGGAAGGAGATTCCGTGGTCTCCCATCTCGCCCACGCTCCAAAATGCCCGGCGAGTTGCGCTTGGTGAGCGTAGCGCGGATCGCGCTGGAGAAGAACACGCGTTTCGCCATCGAATGCCTGGGCGGACTCACCGGTCATATCACCTTCGATCTGTACGGTCCGATCTACGATCAGGACTATTGGCGGCATTGCCAGAAGATCATCTCCGCATTGCCGCCCAATGTGAATGTCAGCTACAAAGGGGTGATCCCACCTGAAGAGGTTCCTGCGGTACTCTCCACTTACCACGCGCTGTTCATGCCCAGCAAAGGCGAAAATTTCGGGCACACCATGGCCGAAGCCCTCGCCAACGGTCTTCCCTTGGTGATCAGCGATCGCACCCCTTGGCGCAGCCTCCAGCAGCAGCATGCCGGTTGGGATCTGCCCTTGGACACACCGGATCGTTTCACGCGGGCGTTGGGTCAGCTTCTCGACGCGGATCAGCAGCACTATGACCTGTGGTGCGAGGGCGCGTTCGCGTTGGGCGAACGATATTTGAACGATCAGGACAACGTGGAACGCAGCTTTCTCATGTTCCATCCATGAATACCGGCCGCTCCCGCGTCGATCTGTCCCGCTTCAACAATGCGGACTTCCCCAAGGGCGCGAGCACAGTGAAGATGACGCTCTGGTATTTTACCAATGCGCTCTTCTTCCTCAATCCATGTTTCCCGTTCCGTAGCGTGAAACCCGCACTCCTCCGGCTCTTCGGTGCCCGGGTAGGGAAGGGCGTGGTGATCCATCCCGGGGTGAACATCAAGTACCCGTGGAAGCTCACGATCGGTGACCATTGCTGGATCGGGCAGCGCGCATGGCTGGATAATATTGACCAGCTCACGTTGGGCAACCATGTCGTTATCTCGCAGGGGGGAATGATCATTCAAGGAAGCCACGACTACAAGAAGCCCCATTATCCTACATACAGCAAACCCGTGGTGTTGGAAGAAGGTAGTTGGGTAGGTGCTGGAGCCATCGTAACACTAGGTGTCACCCTTAAGAGCCATAGCGTGCTCGCAGTAGGAAGTGTGGCTACAAAGGACTTGGAACCGTACACGATCTACCAGGGCAATCCGGCAATGCCTCTGCGTGAACGTGTGATCGACCCATCGTGAAGATCTCGATCATCACCATTTGCTTCAACGCGGTCGAGCACATCGACGAGACGCTTCGTAGTGTGGTGATGCAGGACCATCGGGATATCGAACACATTGTGGTTGACGGTGGCAGCACGGACGGCACACAAAAGAAGATCGAGCGCTACCGGGAGGTGCTCGCGCATTACGTGAGCGAGAATGACAAAGGCGTTTACGATGCCATGAACAAA
>JANOPI010000306.1:0-11953 GCA_031421755.1 Flavobacteriales bacterium
CTTGTCCGCCTTGAACAGTCGATATTATGTCCTCTCCCGGAGCAGCCATAGTTGAGGACCTCATCCCCTTCATTAGCGGGGGTAGGCTGAATGTATATAAGAGCTTGACCTCGCTTTTTGAACCACAAGTTGTCCATCGGATCCTAACGGGTGTTCAGTTTGATTCGCGAACATATAAGGCGATATCGAGCATAGATGTACATGACTATGTTTGCACCGATTGGGATATATCTGTTCTAGCCGGCGAACAAATCGTACTAGGGCCCGGCACAAGTATTGTCCCTGGCGGGGAAAGTCAATCGTTTGTCGTTGATCCCGGTTACTTCGCATGTTCCATTCCCGCTGGGCCTATGGACTTGACAGTCTACGCACCTGACGAGGCGTTGTGTGGGGCACCATTCGGTGTAGCAGCAAACGCCGATGTAGATGGAGGATTACAACCATACACCTATATATGGTACTCAAGGCTCATTGCGGATAGCGAATGGTATCAACATGGCGCATCTTACCCGACCATGCTGTTTATGTACAGCGACCACTTCTATTGGAAGCTGTTAGTGACCGATGCGCTAGGTCAGACGGCAGAGGCCGGCCCCGAAATCGTTGTATGCTTTAGCGGGCTTATCGAGGAACTGAATCCTACCCCGACAAACACTGAGACGCAACGTTGTGCCCTAATCATAGTACCGAATCCTGTTCACTCGGGTTCGAGTTTGGTACTTGGGCGTAGTGGTCTTGTGTTCGGCCTGGGAGATAGGATTCGAGTAGTTGATGAACTGGGGCGGCTTGTAATGAATCCTATTCAGCCATCAGAATCATCAGCTTCGCATTCCATCCTGATTCCGCAGAACCTCTCCGCCGGTTTGTACATAGTTGAGGTGGAGAGCGGAGGCACGATTCAACGGGTCAGATTTGTGGTTTCGAACTAGTGGTTCCATGGCGCTGAGAAACCTGAATCGTTGGTTTGCAAGCTACTTGGGATTGCTGGTTTTGTCTTGTCTAGCCGCACAGGACCTATTCGTGTTGCCAGCAGCCCGAGTCCAGCACATTGCGAACAGTCCCACGACATATGGGCTTAGCGCTGACCTTGGTATAGGTGACAGTTTGAAAGGGTACTGGTTTTGTGCCCGTGGTTGGTCAACTTCAGGTGCGGCGAATTATGCATTGAGTGGTTTCGACCTTACGGATAAGTTGCATGCCGTTGGAGTTGGGCCTTGCTTGGAGAAGAAACTGTCCCGATCATGGTCGCTTCAGTTTGGAGGATATGTGGATTATTGGTGGGGCAGCCGCGTGATCGCGGGCGATCCGTTGTATTGGGTTGGATCCTACAAGGGCAAAGGCCTGCAATACTGCTTCGTGATACGCACATGCCATAGGCTTGGCAAAGGCGTACATTTGAGTTTCGGTGGCGAAGCAAGCTACCGTCAGGTCCACTCCGTTGATCAGGAAGGTTACCGAATTCCTGAAAGGGAATTTGGCGATGGTTTTTTCGGAGCGATTACTGTTGGCCTCTGGTTGCCATTCCGGATAAAAAGCGCCGGAGACTGGTCCTATTGACCGGTGGACTTTCCTCGCGCTGGGTCTGCGCCTCGCGACCCTGCGTCAATAGGTCAGTTGTGCCCCGTTCGTCTGATACTTCGAAGTGCGCCCGACCCCGTTCATTTCCAGCCGAGAATCTTTCACCGCATCCGCCAGATCCCTGCTGGCCGTCGCCGTGCTCAGTTCCGGGAACATCCGCCGATAGTCCTTGCGGCTGAACCGCACAGGCCGTTTCTCCTCGAGGAACAATGCCACGCGTTCCGCTCCTGACAGCGAGGGCCGCTGCGCCGCCAGCAGCTCCGTGAGCGCCTCATCGATCTGCTCCATCATGTAGGTGATGAAGCCGCCGCAGTCCCCTTGGCGGTCGGCGTACTCCAGTGCCGCGTGGTATCCGGGTTCGTTGCGCAGGATAAAGGCTTCCACGGGCAGGAAGGCGAAGACGGGCCAGTGGGCCATTAGAACACGGCGCTGCCAGAGGCGGGCCATGCGCGCGTTGCCGGCGGAAAAGGGGCGCAGGTAGAAGATGCCGTAGTGCAGCACGCAGCTGGTGATGAGCATCGGGGCCTCGTCGTTCTCAACGAAGTGCAGCAGTTCCTCCACCTGGCTGGCCAGATTGTCCGCCGGGGCGGGGCGGCTGGCATAGTGCTCGCCGTACATCACCTCCACGGAGCCGGTGCGGTACATGCCGGGGTCCATGGCCAGGTTGTGCATCAATTCGGCGTGGGCGCGGCGGAAGTCCTGGGCGAGGAAGGGGTCGAGATCGGGCAGGAGATCCAGGGCGTGGTCCGTGTTGGAAACCTCGAGGGACGTGGGTTCAGGCTGATGATCATGATGCTTGGCGATCAGATCCGCCACAGGCGTTGGGGCCAGCGGGTTTCCGTCAATGGCCACAGTGGCATGTACGCTGCTCACGCGGTAGGCTTGCTGCAAGAGGGGAGAAGGCCGTTCCAAGTGCGCCGCTTTCACCTCACCCAGTTTGTGGGAGATGGAGGCCAACAGGAGGAGCACGCGGTTATGGAGGGAGTAGGTGGTGGGAAGCATCAGTTCGATATGAACCGAAGTTTTCGACGGTCAAGGTCCGCAGAGGTCGCCGATGTCACAGATGCCGCCGTTGGCGGCGTGAACAGCGCCACGCGGGGAAGCGGGCTATCGATCTTCGGTGAAATCTGCGGATGGTCTGAGTAGTTAAGCGGATGCAATAGTATCAAATGATATCATCATGACGCACCTCAACAGTTGATCCAACGGATCGCGGGGGTCTCTGCTGGACAGGCGTTCCAAGATCGGATCCATCTTTGATCTGGCGGCCGAAATCCAGTGTTGACAAGGCTTCCAGAGGGCATGCGGTCAGCGGAGCGAATTCGGAAAAGCCTTGAAAGTGCCGTTCCCTGCGGAATTTTCCACTGGCGATCGTTCGCCGATCGGGCGATCCGGTTACATTTGCGCCCCCTTACGCCACCCCTGTGGGGCGAAGACACTGAACAACAGGACGAAACGCTAGCGATGCCAACCATCCAACAGCTCATCCGCAAGGGCCGCACGGCGCCGGTCTACAAGAGCAAGTCGATCGCGCTCACGGAATGCCCGCAACGTCGCGGTGTGTGTACCAAGGTGTACACCACCACGCCGAAGAAGCCGAACTCGGCCCTCCGCAAGGTGGCCAAGGTGCGCCTCACGAACAAGTACGAGGTGATCGCTTACATCGGCGGCGAAGGCCACAACCTCCAGGAGCACAGCATCGTGCTTGTTCGTGGCGGTCGTGTAAAGGACCTGCCCGGTGTGAAGTACCACATCGTTCGCGGTGTACTCGATACCGCCGGTGTGGAAGGCCGCGGCCAGCGCCGCAGCAAGTACGGCACGAAGCGTAAGAAGAAAGAAGCTAAGAAGTAACCGCACGACACACGACTGAGCGATGCGCAAAAAGGCAGTAAAGCACACCACGCTTCCGGACCCCAAGTTCGGCGACGTGCAAGTGACCAAGTTCGTGAACAACCTGATGTACGACGGCAAGAAGAGCAAGTCGTTCGACATCTTCTACAGCGCGATCGACATCGTGAGCGAGAAGACGGGTGAGGAGGGTCTGGATATTTTCCGCAAGGCGATCACCAACGTGACGCCACAAGTGGAAGTGCGCAGCCGCCGTGTAGGTGGTGCGAACTTCCAGATCCCGCAGCCCGTTCGCGAAGGCCGCAAAGTGAGCCTGGCCATGAAATGGCTGATCGGCTACAGCCGCGGTCGGAACGAACGCAGCATGGCGCAGAAACTCGCCAACGAGATCATGGCCGCCGCCAAAGAAGAAGGCGCAGCCTACAAGAAGAAAGAAGAAGTCCACAAGATGGCCGAGGCGAACAAAGCGTTCAGCCACTTCCGCTTCTAACCGAACAGAGAGAGAGAACCCATGGCCCGCGATCTTAGATACACGCGCAACATCGGCATCATGGCGCACATCGATGCCGGGAAGACGACCACGTCTGAACGCATCCTGTACTACACCGGTATCGTACACAAGATCGGTGAGGTACACGACGGAGCTGCTACCATGGATTGGATGGAGCAGGAGCAGGAGCGCGGTATCACCATCACGTCCGCCGCTACGACCACGAGTTGGAAGTATCGGGACGATATGTACAAGATCAACCTGATCGACACGCCCGGCCACGTGGACTTCACCGGAGAGGTGGAGCGCAGCTTGCGCGTGCTTGACGGTGCTGTGGCCCTGTTTTGCGCTGTGGGTGGTGTTGAGCCCCAGAGCGAAACGGTGTGGCGCCAGGCGAACAAGTACAAAGTGCCCCGTTTGGGCTTCGTGAACAAGATGGACCGCAGCGGTGCGGACTTCTTCAACGTTGTTGCGCAGATCCGCGAGCGTTTGGGTGCGAACCCGGTTCCCCTGCAAGTGCCGATCGGTGCTGAGGCGGAATTCAAAGGCGTTGTGGACCTGGTGAACAACCGTGCGATGGTGTGGAACGAGGCGGACCAGGGTATGACCTGGAACGAGATCCCCATCCCGGCCGACTTGGTTGAGACGGTGAAGGAGTGGCGCGACAAGCTCATCGAAGCCGTTGCCGAGAGCGACGACAAGTTGATGGAGAAGTACTTCGCCGATCCCAACAGCCTGACGGAAGCGGAGGTCATGAGTGCCGTGCGCAAAAGCACGATCAACATGAGCATCACGCCTATCCTCTGCGGTAGCGCATTCAAGAACAAGGGCGTGCAAACGATGTTGGACGCGGTAATGGCCTACTTGCCGAGCCCGATGGACATCGAAGCTGTTGCTGGTACCGATCCGGACAGCGGTGAGGAGATCCTGCGCAAGCCGAGTGTTACCGAGCCGATGGCGAGCTTGGCCTTCAAGATCGCTACCGACCCGTTCGTGGGCCGTCTGGCATTCTTCCGCTGCTACAGCGGCAGCGTGCCTGCGGGCAGCTACGTGCAGAATATGCGCACGGGCAAGAAGGAGCGGATCAGCCGCATCTTCCAGATGCACGCGAACAAGCAGAATTCCGTTGAAGTGATCGAGGCCGGTGACATCGGCGCTGCGGTCGGCTTCAAGGACATCCGCACGGGCGATACGCTGTGCGACGAGAACAAGCAGATCGTGCTGGAGAGCATGAGCTTCCCTGAGCCGGTTATCGGGATCGCGGTAGAGCCCAAGACCCAGGCGGACATGGACAAGATGGGTCAGGCGCTGTTCAAGCTCGCCGAAGAAGATCCTACGTTCCGTGTTCACACAGACGACGAGACCGGCCAGACCGTGATCAGCGGAATGGGCGAACTGCACTTGGAGATCATCGTGGACCGTATGCGCCGCGAGTTCAAGGTGGAATGCAACCAGGGCGCGCCCCAGGTGAAGTACAAGGAAGCGATCACCACAACGGTGAACCACCGCGAAGTTTACAAGAAGCAGACGGGTGGTCGCGGTAAATTCGCTGACATCCACATCACGATCGAGCCGCAGACGGACATGACCAAGGAAGGTCTGGAGTTCGTGGACTCGATCAAGGGTGGATCCATCCCGAAAGAATTCATTCCGCCTGTTGAGAAGGGCCTGAAAGCCTCCCTACAGAACGGTACGCTGGCGGGCTTCCCCATCGAGCGCCTGAAGGTGACCTTGACGGACGGCAGCTTCCACAACGTGGACTCCGATGCGTTGAGTTTCGAGATCTGCGCGAAGAGCGCGTTCCGCGAAGCGATCCCCAAGTGCAAGCCGGTGCTGATGGAGCCGATCATGAAGATCGAGGTCATCACGCCCGAAGAGAACATGGGTGATATCGTTGGTGACCTCAACCGTCGTCGCGGACAGATCCAAGGCATGGAGGATCGCAGCGGTGCGAAGGCCATCAAAGGCACTGTTCCCTTGAGCGAGATGTTCGGTTATGTGACCAGCCTCCGCACGATGAGTTCCGGCCGTGCCAGCAGCACCATGGAGTTCAGCCACTACGAGCAAGCTCCGAACAACATCATGGAGGCGGTTCTCGCCAAAGTGAAAGGAAAAGTAACGGCCAAAGCCTAAGCCCCGATGACCCAGAAGATCCGGATCAAGTTGCGGTCGTACGACCACAACCTCGTCGACAAGAGCGCCGAGAAGATCGTGAAGACGGTGAAGAGCACGGGCGCTGTCGTGAGCGGACCCATTCCACTGCCCACGCACAAGCGCATTTTCACGGTGCTCCGCTCACCGCACGTGAACAAGAAAGCACGCGAGCAATTCCAACTGTGCAGCTACAAGCGCCTGATGGATATCTACAGCTCGAACAGTAAGACCGTTGATGCGCTGATGAAACTGGAACTCCCCAGCGGCGTGGATGTGGAGATCAAAGTCTGACGGATAGATGATCGCATGGGCGATGCTCGCATCGCCCCAATACGAAAAAGCCATGAGCGGATTGATCGGCAAAAAAATCGGGATGACCAGCATCTTTGATGCGGCAGGTAGCCTTGTGGGCTGCACCGTACTGGAGGCGGGCCCCAACGTGGTAACCCACGTGAAGACGGTGGAGAAGGACGGTTACAACGCGGTGCAGCTCGCCTTCGGTGAGCGCCGCGAGAAGAACACGCCCGCCGCCCTCAAAGGGCACTTCAAGAAAGCGAATACCACACCGAAGGTGAAGGCGCACGAATTCAAGGAATTCGAAGAAGAGTTGGCACTAGGTGCGACCGTGGACGCCAGCATTTTCGAGGAAGGGAGCTACATCACCGTTACGAGCACATCCAAGGGCAAGGGTTTCCAGGGTGTTGTGAAGCGTCACGGATTCAGCGGTGTTGGAGAAGCGAGCCACGGACAGCACGATCGTTTGCGCGCTCCTGGTTCGCTGGGTGGCAGCTCGTATCCTGCTCGCGTGTTCAAGGGCATGCGCATGGCGGGTCGTACGGGTGGCGACAAGATCACCACCGAGAATTTGCAGGTGGTGAAGATCGACAGAGAGAAGAACCTCATGGTAGTGCGCGGATCGGTCCCTGGACCGAAAGGTGGCTACGTGATCATCTGGAAGTAAGATGGAACTCGACATCCACGGAACGGACGGCAAGTCCACGGGCAAGAAAGCCAAGCTGAACGACGCGGTCTTCGCGATCGAGACGCCGAACGACCACGCCATTTGGCTGGACGTGAAGCAGCATCTCGCGAACAAGCGCCAGGGCACGGCCAAGACGCTCGAGAAGAGCGAGGTGAGCGGCAGTACCAAGAAGTTGCATCGCCAGAAGGGAACTGGCGGAGCGCGCAAAGGCTCCATCAAGAGCCCGCTCTTCAAGGGTGGTGCGCGCGTGTTCGGTCCCAAGCCGCGCGACTACGAATTCAAACTGAACAAGAAGGTGAAGGATCTGGCCCGCCGCAGTGCCCTCACCCACAAGGCGAAGGACGGCGCGATCGCCGTGCTGGATGGTCTGAAGATGGGAGCTCCTAAGACCAAGGAGTTCGTCGAGATGCTGAAAGCATTTTCTCTCTTGGACCGCAAGAGCTTGTTGGTGCTTCCCGCGAAGGACGCCAACGTGTTGCTCAGCTCGCGCAACCTGCAAGGGGCGCGTGTGGTGGTGGCCAGCGATATCAACACGTACGACATCATGAACGCCCACCGCTTGTTGATCGTGAAGGACGCGATCGCACCGTTGGAAGCCGCTCTTACCAAGTAAGCCATGAGCCAGATCATCATCCGTCCCCTCGTCACCGAGAAGATGACGAAGCAGACCGAGAAGGAAGGTCGCTACGGCTTCGTAGTGGACCGCAAGAGCAACAAAGTGGAGATCAAGAACGCCGTCGAGAAGGAGTACGGTGTCACCGTCACCGGCGTTCGCACCATGATCGTCCGCGGCAAGGACAAGACGCGCTACACCAAGCGCAACATCCTTCGCGGCGGCACGAGCACATGGAAGAAGGCCATCGTCACGCTGAAGACGGGCGAGAACATCGACCTGTACAGCGCTATCTGATAACGACCCCGGAACAATGGCGATCCGCAAACTGAACCCCGTCACCCCTGGCACACGCCACAAGGTGATCACCGACTTCGAAGGCATCACTACGCGTGTGCCCGTGAAGGCGCTGACCAGCGGCACCAACAAGAGTGGTGGCCGTAACAATCAGGGCAAGATGACCATGCGCTACTTGGGCGGTGGCCACAAGCAGCGCTACCGCGTCATCGATATGAAGCGCGACAAGCACGGCATCGCCGGCAAGGTGGCCACGATCGAGTACGACCCGAACCGCAGCGCCCGCATCGCTCTTATCCAGTATCCTGATGGTGAGAAGCGCTACATCCTTGCTCCGGCCGGTTTGAAAGTGGGCCAGAGCATCCAGAGCGGCAAGGGCGTTCCCCCGGAAGTAGGTAACGCTCTTCCACTCGGCGAGATCCCTTTGGGCACCCTCGTTCACAACGTGGAGCTTCAGCCCGGCAAGGGTGGGAGCTTCGTGCGCAGCGCGGGCACCTTCGCCCAATTGAGCGCGCGTGAAGGCCGCTACGTGACGCTGAAAATGCCGAGCGGCGAACTGCGCTTGGTGCTCACTGCCTGCATGGCGACCGTGGGTACCGTGGGTAACGCCGAGCACATGCTGCAGAAGAGCGGTAAAGCCGGTCGCAGCCGCTGGCAGGGCCGTCGTCCCCGCGTTCGTGCGGTGGTGATGAACCCTGTGGATCACCCGATGGGTGGTGGTGAAGGTCGCGCCTCCGGCGGTCACCCACGCAGCCGCAAAGGCTTGCTCGCCAAAGGCAAGAAGACACGTCATCCGAAGACGCGCAGCAATCGCTTCATCCTGCAGCGTGCGAACGACAAGAAGAACGCCTGATCCAGATAGACTATGAGCCGTTCACTCAAGAAACCGCCCTTCATCCACTACAAGCTCGCCAAGCGGGTGGAGGACATGCAGAAGTCGGGCAAGAAGTCCGTGCTGAAGACCTGGTCGCGCAGCAGCACGATCGCCCCTGAATTCGTGGGCATCACGTTCGCTGTGCACAATGGCAACAAGTTCATACCCGTGTATGTGACGGAGAACATGGTGGGCCACAAGTTGGGCGAGTTCGCCCCGACGCGCACCTTCCGCGGGCACTCCGGTAACAACAACAAATCCTGACGATGGGAGCGCGTAAGAAGATCGCCGCTGACAAGCGCAAGGAAGCCATGAAGAGTGTGGCTATCGCCCGCCTCGTGAGTGTTCCAACGAGCCCGCGAAAAATGCGCCAGAGCGCGGATACCATCCGTGGTCTTGATGTGGAGAAGGCCCTCGGGATACTCCGCTACAGCACACGCCACGCGAGCAAGCCGTTGGAGAAGCTGCTGATGAGCGCTATTTCCAACTGGGAGACGAAGAATGATGGCCAGAAGGCTGGTGACACGAAGCTGGTGGTGAAGACCATTCAGGTGGATGAGAGCACGAGCCTGAAACGCATGCTGCCTGCTCCGCAAGGCCGTGCATATCGCATGCGCAAACGCAGCAATCACGTCACGCTCATCGTCGATCGCGCACCTAACGAAGTAGCCGAGAAAGCATAATGGGACAGAAAGCACATCCGACCGGGCAGCGTCTGGGCTTCATCAAGGGCTGGGACAGCAATTGGTACGGCGGTAACAATTACGGCGACAAGCTGGTAGAGGACGAGAAGATCCGAACCTACCTGATGGCGCGACTGAAGAAGGCGAGCGTTGCCAGGATCGTTATCGAGCGTACGCTGAAGCTGGTAACGGTTACGATCAACACGGCCCGCCCCGGTGTGATCATCGGTAAAGGCGGCGCTGAAGTGGACAAATTGCGCGAGGAACTGAAGAAGTTCACGGGCAAGGATTGCCAGATCAACATCTTCGAGATCAAGCGCCCGGAACTGGACGCACGTCTGGTGGCGGACAGCATCGCTCGTCAGCTCGAAGGCCGCATCAGCTTCCGTCGTGCGATGAAAATGAGCGTGGCTTCCACCATGCGCATGGGTGCCGAAGGCATCAAGGTGCGCGTGAGCGGCCGATTGAACGGCGCGGAGATCGCGCGTACCGAGAACTACCGTGAGGGCCGCGTGCCCCTGCACACGCTGCGTGCCGATATCGACTTCGCCATCACCGAGGCCCACACCAAAATGGGACGTATCGGGGTGAAGTGCTGGATCTGCCGTGGTGAAGTGTTCGGCAAGCGCGACCTCAGCCCGAACGTAGGCCAGGCCAAGGGCGGTCCAGGTGGTCCCCGCATGGGCGGCGATCGTCCGGAGCGCCGTGGCGGTGGTGGTGATCGCGACCGTCGCGGCCCAGGAGGCGGTGGCTTCGAGCGCCGCGGACCAGGAGGTCCAGGTGGTGGAGACCGTCGTGGGCCAGGTGGCGGAGATCGCCGTGGCCCAGGAGGTGGAGGAGGAGATCGTCGTGGTCCGGCCGGTGGTGGTCGTGGCCCAAACACCCGTAACAACTAAGAGCCATGTTGCAACCCAAGCGCAGCAAGCGTCGCAATATGCACAAGGGCCGCATGAAGGGCGAGGCCCAGCGCGGACACCGTGTAGCCCTCGGATCCTTTGGCCTCAAAGCGATGGATAGCGTTTGGCTCACCGGTCGCCAGATCGAATCAGCCCGTGTAGCGCTCACACGCCACATGAAACGTCAAGGCCAGGTATGGATCAAGGTGTTTCCGGACAAGCCTGTGACCAGCAAGCCAGCCGAGGTCCGGATGGGTAAGGGCAAAGGTGCCTTGGACCACTGGGTAGCCGTATGCCATGCTGGTCGGATCATTTTCGAGGCGGACGGTGTGCCTATGGCGACCGCCAAGGAAGCCATGCGTTTGGCCGCTGCTAAACTGCCTATCGCGACCAAGTTCGTGGTACGTGAAGACTACGACGGCCAATAAGCGATCGCCATGAAGACGAAAGGAACCGAACTGAAAGACCTCACCCTGGTGGAACTGCAGGACAAACTGCAGGACACGCGCGGCACGCTGAACAAGCTGCGCTTCAACCACGCCGTGAGCCCGATCGACAGCCCGATGGCCCTGCGCTCCACGAAGAAGAACGTGGCCCGCATCCTCACCGAACTGCGCAAGCGTGAGCTCGCCGCCAACACCGCCAGCAAATGAGCACCGAGACCACGACGACCGTTGACCGCAAACTCCGCAAAGAGCGCGTGGGTATTGTGACCAGCGATAAGATGAGCAAGAGCATCACCGTGATCGTTGAGCGACGCGTGATGCACCCGAAATACGGCAAATTCGTGAAGCGCTCGAGCAAGTTCATGGCGCATGACGAGAAAGGGGATGCGCATGTGGGCGATACCGTCCGCATTGCTGAGACCCGCCCGATGAGCAAGTTGAAGCGTTGGCGCCTGGTCGAGGTGGTCGAACGCGCCAAGTAATCCGGAACACCGAGAAGAGCCATGATCCAACAGGAATCACGACTGAACGTCGCCGACAACAGCGGAGCCCGCGAAGTGCTGGTGATCCGTGTACTGGGCGGCACCAAGCGCCGCTATGCGCACATCGGTGACACCGTGGTGGTGACCATCAAAGACGCGCTGCCGCAAGGTGGAGCGAAGAAGGGGACCGTGAGCAAGGCCGTTGTTGTGCGCACCCGCAAGGAGACGCGCCGCAAGGATGGCAGCTACATCCGCTTCGACGATAACGCGGTGGTGCTGCTGGACGCGGCCGGTGAAATGCGGGGCACCCGTATTTTCGGTCCGGTCGCCAAAGAGCTCCGCGAAAAGAAGTTCATGAAGATCATTTCCCTCGCCCCCGAGGTACTCTGAGCAGTCATGCAGAAGAAGCTACATATCAAGAAAGGTGACATGGTAAAGGTGCTGTCCGGCGTAGCCCGTGGCAAGCAGGGCCGTGTGATCGAGGTGGACCGCAAGAGCACGCGTGCGACGGTGGAGGGCCTCAATATGAACAAGAAACATAGCAAGCCCACCACGGCCACGCCACAGGGCGGCATCGTGGAGAAGGAGGGCCCGATCCATATCAGCAACC
>JANOPI010000307.1:0-11438 GCA_031421755.1 Flavobacteriales bacterium
CGGTCCTTGATCGAGTTGCCCGGATTGAAGGTTTCCACCTTGGCCAGTACGGTGGCGGCGACGTCCTTGGTGATCTTGTTCAAACGGACCATGGGCGTGTTGCCGATGGTACTTAGGATGTTGTCGTGGATCTTGGGGGGCATGTCTTGGACCGGGTCTGTTCTGTCGGCGAAGGTAGCTGGAGTGCTTGGTGGGAGCCGGGGTGGTTGTCAGTTCTCGGTTGTCAGGTTGCCGACCACGATGCCGGTTGTCAGTTGATAGTTGTCGGTTGTCTGGCTGACGAGTGTGATCCCGGGCTCTGTTGTCAGGCTGCCGACCGCTGCGCCGGACAACCGAGAACTGACAACTGCTACTCAAACCGGATCGCCCGCGCAGGCGCAATGCGGCTCACCATCATGCTCGGGATGATCAAGGCCAGCACGCACACCAACAACGTTCCGATGTTCAGCAGCGCGATCGGCCCCAGGTCCAGGTCCACCGGCACGCTGTCAACGTAGTAGCTCTCCACCGGCAACGTGACAAGTCCCGTGTATTTCTGTAGCAGGGCCAGTCCGATACCTAGCCCGTCGCCCAATACGATACCGAAGCCTAGAATATACGCCGCATCAATGACGAAGATCCGGCGGATCGCGCCGTTGCCCGTACCCAAGGCCTTCAACACGCCGATCATGTTCGTGCGCTCGAGGATGATGATCAGCAACGCGCTCGTCATGTTGATGATCGCCACGATCACCATGAGCAGGATCACCACCACAACGTTCGCGTCCAGCAGTTCCAACCAAGCGAAGATCTCCGGGAATTTCTGCTGCACCGTGATGGTACGTTGTGTTTCGTCCAAGAATCCAGTGTAGATCCGGTCGTCCACCGCCATCAGGTCGCGGTAGTCATCCAACGCGACCTCGAAACCGCCGCAGTACTTATCATAACTACCGCCACTGCCACTGCGTTCCACACGGATGCGCTCCACTATCTGGTCGCTCCCAAGGCTATGTGTGATGAACCGGATCGAGTCCGGAACAAGGTTTACATGGGCCGTGTCCGCGATGGTGCCTTCCTCATCACGCACGATCAATGTGAAGGTGGTATCCCTTGGCGCCCGGCCGTACTCCTCCGGTCGCATGTTCGGGGCGTGCCAGTCCCACAACTGCACCTTGTGCGGACCCGGACCTTGCAATCCGGTGCCCAACCATTCGAAGGTGTGGTCGCGCTCTCCTCCGAACGCCCGGCCTTCCAGTTCCACAAAGCGGCCTTGTTCTACTGGCCCAACTCCGATCTCTGCTTGAAGACCCCATTGCGCGAAGCGCTGGAGGTGCATGATGTCCACGAACACCACTTGGTGGTCGATCTTCTCGATGCCCGTTTCATAAATGCCTGCCACCTTGAATCTGCGCGGTCGGATCTCCTCGCGCCCACGGACCAAGTAGATCGTCAAGGTATCACCTACCCCTTGCCGTAGCCGGCGTGCGAGCCAGGAGCTGATCACCGTGGTGGCGTAGCCTCCAGTGTCCGGTATGGTCAGGATTTCCCCGGCCACCATGTGCGAACGGAGGAAGGACCAGTCATGATCCTGCCCGACGCCCTTCACCACCACACCTTGGATCTCGTTTTCGGTTTCTACGATGCCCGGCTTCAGCGCGAACACCGAAATGTGCTTCACGTGCGTCACCGTATCCAGCCACGGATAGAACGGCTGTTGAATGCGCATCCGCTCCGAATCCCGTGTGTCGCCGATCGCCAGCGGAACGATCTCAATATGCGATCCCGCGCCCGTTACTTTGGCCCGGACTTCGCGCTGGAATCCCGTACTGATACCCACTGTGAGGATCATCACCGCCATACCGATGACGATACCGAGTACCGCGATGAGCACGATGGGACGGGAAAGCCGGTCCTGCCGGTCCTTGTCGCTGAGTATGCGGCGCGCGATGAAATGCGGAAAGCCCATGACGTTGAGGGCGAAAGTAGGCCGCCTGATCCCGGTGCTCGTGACGCTCGCCGCCTTGAGCGCGTGTGAGGCGCAGGAACCGGTGAGGTTACAGGTGCAGGCCGCAGCGGTCGATCCTTCTGTGATGATCGGAGCTGAACGTACCGCCCAATACCTGCCCCTGCTGAAGGACAAGCGGGTGGCTGTGGTCACCAACCAGACGGGAATGATCGGGACAACCCACCTGGTGGACTCCCTGCTTGCTCTGAATGTTGATGTGGTGAAGGTCTTCGCGCCGGAACACGGCTTCCGTGGGGCGGCGGATGCGGGTGAGCACGTGGCCAACGAGCGGGACACGCGCACCGGGCTTCCCTTGATCTCCCTTTATGGAAAGAACAAAAAACCGCAACCGGATCAGCTTGCCGATGTCGATGTGATCATGTTCGATATCCAGGATGTCGGCGTACGGTTCTACACGTTTATCAGTACGCTCCACTACGTGATGGAAGCCTGTGCCGAGCAGGGTAAGCGACTCATCGTGCTGGACCGCCCGAATCCGAACGGCTATTATGTGGATGGTCCTGTGCTCGATACCGCGTTCTCTTCATTCGTGGGCATGCACCCTGTTCCCCTCGTACACGGAATGACGATCGGCGAGTACGCGGGTATGATCAATTGCGAAGGCTGGTTGAAGGCCAGTCTCCGCTGCGACCTCCATGTTGTTACCTGCGTGGGTTATTTCCACAGCGTGTTCTATACGCTGCCTGTGAAGCCTTCACCGAATCTGCCGAACATGGCCGCGGTCTACCTCTATCCCTCATTGGGCCTCTTCGAGGGCACGGTCATGAGCGTCGGTCGCGGCACGGACCTTCCGTTCCAGTGCATCGGTTATCCGGATTTCGAACAGGGCTCGTTCCGGTTCACGCCGCGCTCCATGCCAGGTGCCAAAGACCCGCCCTACAAGGATGTTGAATGCAGGGGGATGGATCTGCGCGAGTACGGGACCTTCATTACGCGGCTGGAACCGGGCGTGCATCTGCATTGGTTGATCGGCAGCTACCAGGAGGCGAAAGACAAGGAGCGGTTCTTCATACCCTTTTTCGACAAACTTGCCGGTGGGCCCGCGTTGCGCAAGGCTGTGGTCCGCGGAGATGATGAAGCCCGCATCCGAGCATCATGGAAGCCGGGACTCACAGCATTCTTGCGTGTTCGCACGAAGTATCTGCTGTACGAGGACTTCCACTGATGCGCGAACCCCGACCAAGGGCCGGGGCGCGAACAGGGAGAGATCCATTTTCTATTCCATCACCACGCGATCCGTCCAGGTGCGACCTTCGGTCCGGATCGTGATCAGGTATGTGCCGGTCGGCAAGTTCTCGTCGGCGGTGAGTTGCACGCTCAGCTGCCCATTCTGCGCGGTGACCTCCCGGTCGGCGATGATGCGGCCTTGAAGATCGATCATCGTCAACCGCGCGGAACGTTCCATCTCCGTCAGCCCGTTCAGCAGTACATTAAGGTCTCCTTCATGTGCCGGGTTCGGCCAGATGCGCAGGTTCGCCGGGTCGGATCCGACCACCGTTGTGGTCCGCTCCTGGACCGGTGCGCCCGGGGCGGTCGTGATGCCGCAGGTTGCTCCGTAAGGGCACCAGTTCACACCGTTGTCGTAGCTGGCCCGCACCCGCACTTCGTAGTGTTTCATGCCATATTCCAAGGGCAGTTGCATCCATTCGGACAGGAGCAGCCCACATCCGGTGGTGATCACACGACGCAGGTAGTTCCCTGAAGTGAACTCGAACTCATAGCTGGTGGCCTGGCTTACCGGAACGGCGTACAACCACTGGCTGCCATCCAACACCACGTTGGATAGTCCGCACGAATGGTACGGGTGGTCAACATCGTCCATTAGTTGTGTAGTGGGGCAGGAGCCCGGCAGATCGATGCGCAGGCGACATGCCGGTCCGAATGGCTCATACGAACCGTTCACCTTGCTGCGCACCCGCACGTTCAACGCCTTGTTGTGCGGGATGGGATCCGTGACCACTTGGCTCAAGCGCAGGTAGCTGCAGCGATCAGGACCTGCGGGGAACACCCAGTGCGCGGATGCGTGCGTCACCAGGATGCGCCTGCTGTAGCCGCCGTTCGGATCGAAGATCCAGAACTGGTAACCGGTGTTCGTATTGTTGTCGCCGTACTGGTCCCGTACCGCTTCGCTGGGATCGGCCTGGATGAAGTCGTCCGGAAGCAGATCCGTGCGGTCGCACCGGCTTGCGGTAAGTCCGTCGGTTCCGAGCGGCAGGGAAAATCCGGGCACTACGCAACTCAAGGTGGTGTAAGATGCGTCCACACTCGCATCGATGATCCGGTCACCGTACGTAGTGAACAGGGTGAAACCGCTATTACCGGTGCCGCAACAGAGACCATCACCTGCGCTATCCATTACACGTAGCACGAATTCGCCATCGGGAAGATCGCATGGATAGGACGCGGTGGTGTTCGATGCCTGACCAGCTCCCGCGCATAGTGCCGCACCACCTCCCAGCGGAAGGATCTCCCAACTGGTCTGCGATCCGTTGTTGTCCGTGGTGAGGGTGAATGTCACCGTACCCGTTGTGGATGTACCGGAACACGTGCAATCCAGGCCGACGCTATCGTTCGAAGAGTCCGGATCACCATCGTCACAAGGACTTCCTACTTCAGGACCGTTCGGGCACGTATCGAAGCAGTCCAAGACCCCATCTTCATCGGAATCCGAATCCGCCTGCCCACAGCCGCACAGGCCGGGGGCCATTTTCATAGCATCGGCGGGGCAGCCGTCCACACAGTCGGCCCATGTGTCTCTATCCGTATCCGTTTCCGGTGTCCCGCAGCCACAAGCCCCCGGGTCCACCTTGGCCGGGTCGTTCGGGCAATTATCCGTGCAGTCCGCTGCACCGTCCGCGTCCGTGTCGGTTTCCTGCACCCCGCAACCACATTGGCCGGTCACGATCTTCAATGGGTCATCCGGGCATTCGTCGCCGCAATCACCTGTGCCGTCATTGTCGCCGTCCGGTTCCGGTAGGCTCAACACGGCGGTGGTCATGCAGTTGTTCGCATCGGTCACAACAAAGACCTGGCTGCCTGCCGTGATACCGATGTTGATACCCGTTCCCGAGTAGGCCGGAGTTCCACCTGTAGCGGCCACGTTCACGACCGCATCTCCAGCCGCGCAGTAGGTTTCCAACGATACTGTGCTCGCGCTGGCGAACAGGATGTCCGGTTGCGGTATCGCCAGTCCGATGCTCGCCATGCAACCGTTCGCGTCAGCTATGTTGAACGTGTGTGTGCCAGTAGTGCGCAACATCGTCCCTGTGCCTGTGAACGGCGCTGTGCCTCCGATCCCTGCGACGTTAACGTATGCCAAACCGCCATGGCAAGCGATCGGGGTGCTCACTGTTGCCGACACTGACAAGGCCGAGGGTTCGTCGATGATGATGTCCGCCGTGTTGCTGCAACCGAGAGCGTCCGTAACGGTGAACTGGTGCGTGCCGGATGGGCGCTGAAAGTTCCCTGTTCCACTGTATGGAGCGGCACCTGAGGTGCCGGTTACGCTCACCGTGGCCTGCTCACCTGTGCATCCGATGGTGCCGATCACGCTGGCTGAGGCCAGCACGCAGGGCGGTATAAAGGTGTACGTGAGTCCGTTCGTCGTTGAAGCCGATGGCGCGGCGTTCGTGAAACGGCATATAGCAGCGTTGGATGCTCCGTTCGCGCTGGTGATCCATGTGCTTCCACCGGCAACCACTTGCCGATTCTTGACATCCACGGGGAACACGTTGCTGGAGCCCCGAAGTCCAACTTGTGGCTGGCGCGTCGTGTTGTTGCTCAGGTTGGTCACACCGCTGTAGACAAAACGGATCACTCCGTTCGCCGTGTTCATCCGGGCTTGGAAGCTGAAACTTTCCCCGTTGCCTCCGAATTTCCGTTGGGCTTCCTGCCATTGGACCACGACCTCATCACCGACCTGCTGCCAACGGATCGCGCTTGTCAGCGTATTCGCGTCCTGCAGGTTCGTTCCGAAGGGAGAAATGGCTCCGGCATACCCCGCCCCGTTCGATAGCGGGAGAAAGTTGGTGTTGGCCATCATACTCCCGAAGGTGATGAAGCCATTGGCAGTAACAAACATCGTCGTGTACCAGGCACCATCGAACCAGAACGGTGAAGGCAGTGCCACCGTATACCGCTGGTTGTTCCAGTTGGTGCCTGAAATGAGCACTGTACCTCCCGTGATCGGGGCGTATGTCCCAGCGCTTGATGTGAATCCGTAGTTCGTGCCGGGCTGGGCCTCAACGGAGGTGGTGGCCAAGAGGACCGAAGCGAGCAGGATGCGTATCGGATAGGCGCGGGATCCGCGACAGGTCCACGCTCCGGGAGAGGAGAGCAAGGCCATGGTGGTGCGTTGAGTAGACGCGGCGGCTGATACGCCTTATCGACCATCAGGGTTCGTTGGCCGCCGAAGCCCCGATCTGTTTCGACCATAAGTGCGAAACCCCGGCAGGTTGTGCCAGGGTTCCACTGATCGTATTGGTCCGCTAGTATTCTACTACCACACGATCGGTCCAGGTCCGGTCGCTTGTGCGGATCGTGAGCAGGTAGATCCCTTTGGGCAGGGGCGTTTCTGACGTGAGTTGCAGATCCAGGTATCCTTTCGGCGTATCCATGGAACGGTCCACGATCGTATTGCCGAGCAGGTCGATCATCGTCACGTGCGCCACATACTCATAGGCACGTAGTCCGCCCAGCTGCACGTTCACTTCGTTCTGCCGACCGGGTTCGGTCCAGATACGCAAGTTGTGCGGTCCGGAGCCGACAATGGTCGCTGGCACAACCGTGGACCTTCCATCGTGTTCGGGGAGGACGGAGCCGATCATTTCCCCACTGAACGAGAAGCCGAAGATGACGAAGAGTGCTGGTCTTCCGAACGATCGGAACAAACGGGTGCGATCGAAGGTGGTGATCATGGACGTGTCGCGTTGAGTGGACGAGGCCGCTGATACGCGTACTGTCGTAGTTGGGTTCTATGACCTCGCAGAACGAAGAACCCCGGCTCCATGGCCGGGGTTCTTGATATCCATTCCCGGTCTCCTCCTAGTGTACCACGATCCGTTCCGTCCAGGTGCGGTCAGAGGTCATTACGTTCACCAGGTAAATTCCGGCAGCGTAACCCTGCATATCGATGGTGGTGTTCAGCAGATCCCCCTCGAGCATCAACCGCTCGCTGTGTATCGCCTTCCCGAACAGGTCGGTCACATTGATCGATACCTCCTGCACACTTTCCTCCCCGAATCCGGCCATCTTGAGCGACACCGTCTCGCCGAGGTTCGGGTTCGGCCATGCCAGAAGGGCCATCGCTTCCTCCTCGGATCCCGCAGCATTGAAGTTGCCTGGCGGAGTAGTGGCCGTGCTCAGGTTACAGACGGTGCCGAATGGGCAGTAGTTCAAGCCGCTATCGAAGCTCACGCGCACCCGCACCTGGTAGGTGCTGTTGTATTGGAGCGGGCTGGTGTACCACTGTGTGAGTACCAAGCTGCTGCTGGTGGTAGTCACCTTGCGCAGATGTCCCGGTTTGCTGAACTCGAATTGGTAGTTGGTCGCGCCGCTCTCCGGTGTAGCATAGAGCGTCCTGCTACCGTTGAGGTTCACGTTCGCCAGGCCACAGCTGTTGTGGCTGTTGTTCTGGTCGTTCAGCAGCCCCGTGGTCGGGCACTGGTTCGTCAGGTCGATCATCAAGCGGCACGCGCTGCCGAATTCACTGTACACACCGTTCACCAGGCTGCGCACACGTACGTTCACCAGCATGTTGTGCGGGATCTGGCTCGAGGTGAGCGAGTTCAACTTGAAGTAGCTGCAACGGTCAGGTCCTGCGGGGAACAAGTAGTTGTTCGTGGCATGTGTCACCAGTATCCGACGGCTGTAACCTCCGTTCGGGTTGAAGATCCAGAACTGGTAGCCATCATCGCTCTGTGTACCTACATTGAACTGGGCCTGTACCGCCGCGTTCGGCGTGGCCTGGATGAAGTCGCTCGGCAGGTAGTCCTCCCGATCGCAACGGCTCGGCGTCAGCTTGTCTCCACCGATGGGCACACAGAAGCCCAAGGAAACCTCCGCGGTGTTGCTGAAGATGCCCGCTCCGGCCGCATCGATGATGCGCTGGCCACCAGCGGTCCGCAGCACATAGCCGCCCGTACCGTTCATGCAGCACATGCCGTCCATGTTCGCATCGTATACCCGCAGGCGATAGCAACCATCCGGCAGTGAGCAGTTCAGCAGAAGTGTGCTGTTGTCCGCATAGTTCGCCCCGGAACATACGGTTGCGCCGCCAGCCACTGGAACGATCTCCCAACTGGTCGAAGCACCGTCGTTGTCAGTCCTCATTTCAAGTTGAATGAGGTTGGTTGCCAACGTACCGGCGCACGCGCAGCCAGAGGTCAGCACATCGTTGTTCGTGTTCACATTTCCATCATCGCATGTGCTGCCGATCTGGCCCTGCACAAGTGGGCAGTTGTCGTTACAGTCGGCCAGCCCGTCGCTGTCCGTGTCGACATCAGCCGTACCGCAACCACACACACCGGGTGCGATCTTGTTCGGGTCGTTGGGGCAGCCATCATTGCAATCCAGCGTGCTGTCGTTGTCACTGTCAGCATCGGCCACACCGCAACCGCATGCACCCGGGGCGATCTTGTTCGCGTCAGCTGGGCATCCGTCCAAACAGTCAGCATAGCTGTCCCCATCCGTATCCGTGTCGGCCACACCGCAGCCGCATGTGCCCGGGTTGATCTTGTTGGCGTCGAGCGGGCAATTGTCATTGCAATCGGCTGTGCCGTCACTGTCCGTGTCGCTGTTGTTCACGTCATCCACGCAAGGGTCCACGCAATCCGCAAGACCATCGCCGTCCGTATCCGTATCCGGGGTTTCACAACCGCACACGCCGGGCGCGATCTTGTCCGCATCCGTAGGGCAGCCGTCATTGCAGTCGGCCGTGCCGTCGAGGTCCGTATCCGTATCAAGGTTGCCACAGCCGCACTGGCCGGGAACCGTCTTGTTCGCATCGAGCGGGCACAGGTCGTTGCAATCAACCGTGAGGTCACCGTCGGTGTCCACATCGCTTACACCACAACCGCAGATCCCGGGCACGGTCTTGTTCGCATCGAGCGGGCAGCCGTCGTTACAATCAACGGTACCATCGCTGTCGGTATCCGCATCGCTCACACCGCAGCCACAGATACCGGGCGCGATCTTGTTCGCATCAAGCGGGCAAAGATCAGTGCAGTCGGCGGTTCCATCGCTGTCCGTATCCGTTTCCAGGTTGCCGCAGCCGCATTGGCCGGGCACTTGCTTCGCCACATCCGTAGGGCATTGGTCGGTGTTGTTGGTCACGTCTCCGGCGTTCGGGGGTGCGCAGGCCAAGGTGCCCGATCCGCCGCCGAAGCCGTCACCATCCGTGTCGGCGTACCAGTCAATAGCAGGGTCCTCCGTTACCGTTATGGTCGCGGTCGCGTTCGGGCAAGGTGCTGCGCTCACCGTGTACACGTAGTTGCCCTGAGACATGGTAGCAGGATCGTACTGGTCCCCCGGAACGCCGCTTGGACCGCTCCAGGTACCCGCTTCATGAGCCCCGAGCAGAGCGCCCATATCCGCTGCCGCATCGATGCTGCAGATGGTCAGTGTGTTGTCCGATCCCGCATTCGGCGGATCGACCACCGTCACTGTCGCCGTGTTCGTGTTCTGGCAACCGGTTATCGGGTGGGTTATCGTCACGGTGTAGGTGGTCGTAGCCAAAGGAGTTGCCATTGCGGCCGCCGTGTTCGTTGGGCTTACGGAAGCCGGTGCCCATGCGAAGGCCATTGGCACGCTGAAGGTGATGCTCCAGGATGTGATGTTGCCACCTTGCAGGTTCACCCCATCATCCCTGGTGTACATGTTCCAGGTCCCGTTCACGTTGCCCGTGAAAAGCGAAAGAGAGGGTGATCCCTGGTTGATGGTACCAGGTCCGGGATTGGGATAGTCGTCCGACGATCCGATGTTCGTGGCCGCATAGGTGCCGGAAGCGTTGGTGCCTCCATCCGAGAAGGACGATGCGCCATCCTGTATCACGTAGTTGTTGCCGGTGATGTCGCCGGAGCCGCCAACGTCGGACATCAGGACCACGTTGGTGCCCGATGGTGAGCGCAAGAGCATGTCGATATCATCCGGATTGGCGTGGGTAACGCCGTTGAGCGTGACGCTGCTTACCGTAACACCAGTAACTGGAAGACCGCTGACAGCGATCGCGGATGGATAGGGTGATGAAGACCCGCCGAACGCAGGCAAGGTGAATGAACCTCCGGTGAAGGTCGTGGACACATTGGGTGATGAGGCGGTCAGACCGGTGCTGTTGCCCGCGCAAACGCTAGCGCTGGTCGGCGTCATTGTCGGAGCGGCCGGGAGAGGATTCACCGTTATAACTACGTTGTCTTGTGACGCCGCGCAAACGCCGTTCGTAGTGGTCCAGCTGAGCGTGTATGTGCCAGTGTTAGTGGGCGTGAAGTTGGCGGTATTCGATGTTGTGCTGCTCAACTGTCCCAAACTGGTGTTGGGTCCGGATATCGCTGTCCATGATCCCGTCCCGCTCCCCGGCGAATTGGCGGCCAGCGTATGTGTGCCACCCGAACAGAGGGCTTGGTCTGTTCCAGCGTCGGCGGCCGTCGGGACTGGATCCACCGCGATGGTCATCTCATCGAAGTTGCTTGGACAAGGACTGTTCGTCGCGGTCCAGCGGAAAACATACGGGCTGCCCGCTGCGGTGAGTCCGGTGATGCCCGAGATCCTGGAGGTCGGTGTAGTGATCGCACCGCCAGCACCGGGTGATACCTTGGTCCATGTACCCGTTCCTGGGGAGATGGTGTTCGCCGCCATCGTAGCGGTTCCCGGACTGGAACAGACCGTTTGGTCGGGACCCGCCTCCGCTGTATTTGGAGTTCCGTTCACGGTGATCACCACTGTATTGGTGGAGATGGTACAGGGTGAGCTCGTGATGCTCCATGTGAGCGTGTACGTGCCTGCGACGGTGGGTGTGAAAACAGCGTTCGTCGCTGTGGTGCTGCTGAGCTGTCCCAAGCTCGTGTTCGGTCCGGCGATAGCGGTCCACGACCCGGTTCCCGCACCGGGTGTATTCGCTGCCAATGTTGCCTGGCCGCCGAAACAGATCGTCTGGTCGGGGCCCGCATTGGATACCGTTGGTGTCGGGCTCACGGTCACACTCGTATTGTCCGTATCCGTTGAGCCGCACCAGTTGCGCACCGTTACGGCATAGCTGCCGGTGGCGGCACCGGTCACCGTGGGGTCTTCAGCCGTTGTGCTGCTGAATGTCCCAGTACCGGTCCAAGCGTAGTTGAGAGGAGCCGTGCCAGTAGCGGTCAGGCTCAGGTTCAACGTGGATGTCGCGCAGATCGGCGTGTTGCTGCTGATCGCGGAGATGTTCGCCACCGCGCCGCACGAA
>JANOPI010000308.1:0-10678 GCA_031421755.1 Flavobacteriales bacterium
CGAAACCCTGGAGCGTTCTGTGTTTCTGCCAACGTGGTGAGTTGGGTCAGCAATTGTCCCGGGTGCGCTGGCAGCTTTCGGGCCACCGCATCCAGGCGTTCGATGGTGCCGTTGATCGTTTCCTTCACATACGGAGGCAGCGTCACTTCGCCGTAGCCAAAAACCCCATTCTCTTCCGCGCGAACGAAAAGCGTGTCCGTACCGTCACGCAAGCCGTGCGAGGTAGCGAACGGATGCTTGAACAGAAGCCGATAAGTGGAATAGCTCAGTTTGAACGGCATCGGAGCGTCTAAGATGATCTTCCAGCCGATACCCCCGATGAGTAACCCATGATTTATCGTACGAGATGAAAAGAAGTGGCCCGACACTTGGCCGGGCCCTTGCTGCGCGATCCTGCTGTTGGCTACTTCACCAAGTAAGTGATCCGCGTAAGCCATTTTGTGCTGTCGGGCTCGCTACCCGGGTCGCTCACGTATTCCTCCACCACGTTGGAATGATGTTCGATCCCATTGGCCTTGATGTATTCGTCCATCGCGGTGTGCGGTGCCATCAAACCGCTGTACCCGCCGTAGTAATCGATGGTGAGCGCCTTGCTGGCGGGCGTTTCGTACACATCAAGCCCTTTGAGCTTGGCCTTCGCCTCCAGCGGTACAGGAATACCGGCGATCATGTCCGCGGTCATGTCCTTTTCATTCCACTCGAAGTAGACCGCGCTTCGTGCTCCGGAAGGTTGCACACCTGCTTTGCCAACGGCCGCCATGCCAGCACTGAAGTTCTTGCCGTAGAAGACTTTCATATCCGCCCAGTTCACCACGTCGCGCTTGCCTACAAACAGTTTGGCCGGCCATTCGGACGTGGTGATGGTGAAGGCTGGTATCGCGGCTTTGACTTTATCAGCCTCGCCTTGCTTCGTTTCACAAATGGCTTTCAAGTTCACCAATCCGGTCTCGAACGCGCGCTCCACATCACCACTGCCCATGAACAAGGCCGCTGCACGGAAAATGAACGGGAGTTCGCCATTCAGGATCCAATCCACCCGGGTGCTGTCTCCGGCAGAAGTAAGATCCATCGATACCTGACTGACCATCATGTCGCCGAAAGCAAGATCGGTCTTCATGCTCTTGTTCGGTTCCAGTGCGGTGATCGTGTTCGAACCTTGCCGCACGATCTCCCCATCCCAGGATTGTTTGGCCCCTACAGTTCCGTCCTCACCTGTCAGCTCATACTTGGCGTTCGGGTCCATTTTGCGCCATACGCCCCATTCATCCATGTTCTTGAAGAAGCGCATGTGCTCGTAAATGACCTCGGGAGCCGCTTTCATCGTGATGCTGCGCTCCACGTGGGCCACCTTGGGCCCGAATAGGCTTAACAGCAGCCAGAGCCCGATAAGGGCGGCGAAAATGATCAGTATGGTTTTCAGTGCTCTCATGGTGGATGCGCCGTGCCCGGCACCGGTGTTGGGTTAGAGGAATTGGTCGAAAGATGGCATTTCGTCCGCGCCCAACGACCTCCACCATCACCACGAACCTGGTCTGGTGGCACGGTGTTTTCTTTGTGCGTCCCTTTGAACAAACGACCACCATGAACCGCACCACCGCCGTCCTTTTCGTCGCCACTGCCCTGCTGATCACCTTGCCCGGCTGCAAGGGCAGCAAGAAGACCACCGCCGCTGGCACCAAGGTGGAGATGCCGTTCACCGGTAACAAGTACGAGAGCAACGATCGCTTTTTCCGTGGCACGGGCACCGGAGTGAGCGTGAAACAGACCATAGCCCGGGGCAAGAGCGATCTGGAAGCCAAACAGCAGCTTGCCGCGCAGGTGGGAACCAACATCCGGGCGGTTACTGACCAGTACATGACCCAAACAGAGAATGCGCAAGCCGCCGATGTGGGGGAGAAATTCCAATCACTCGTACGTGAGGTGATGGATACCCAGATCGGAGACCTCCGGAAGATGGGCGAAGAGACCCGCCTGAACGAAACCAGTGGCGACTATACGGTCTACACGGCTTACGAGATCAAGAAGAACGCCATGTTCCGCTTTTTGAAGAAGCAGGCACAGACGAACCAGAAGATCGACGATGCCGCCCGCAAGCGCATTGAAGAGATCTTGGACGAAGAGATCAAGAAGGCCGATCTGGAAGACCATGATTGAGCTGTGAGGTGACTGACAGCTTGGCGCGGTGAACGGAATGGTGCCGCATTTGTTGGGGTAGGGTGAACCAAAGAACCTGAAGTACCATGATGGGTGGATCGATGATGGGTGCGTATTTGATCGGCATCGTTGTGATGCTGGTGAGTTGGTTGGTGAGCAACCAATTGAAGAGCCGCTTCCAGAAGTATTCCAAGACACCATTGTCCAACGGCATGAGTGGAGCGGAGATCGCGCAGCAGATGTTGCATGACCACGGGATCGCGAACGTAAAAGTCGTTAGTGTACCCGGCCAGTTGACGGACCACTACAACCCTGCGAACAAGACCGTGAACCTGAGCGAGCCCGTGTACCATGGGCGCAATGCCGCCGCTGCTGCGGTGGCTGCTCACGAATGCGGGCATGCCGTGCAGCACGCCACGGCCTATCAATGGCTCACCATGCGCAGCAAATTGGTGCCGGCCGTGCAATTGAGCAGCACCGTGATGCCGTGGGTGATCCTGGGGGGTGTCTTGCTGATCAACACGTTCCCTGCCTTGTTGCTGGCGGGCATCGGGCTCTTCGCAATGACCACCCTGTTCAGCTTCGTTACCCTGCCCGTGGAATATGACGCGAGCAAACGCGCACTGGTCTGGATCAAGCGCAATGGCATCGTTACTACCAGCGAATACGGCATGAGCGAAGACGCCCTGAAGTGGGCCGCACGCACCTATGTGGTTTCGGCCATCGGTTCGCTGGCCACATTGCTGTACTACATCTCGATCTACATGGGCCGCCGCAACTAAGGTCCCACAGGCGACCCGCCTGTGATCATCAGAACAGGCGAGTCGCCTGTTTCACTCTAAGCGCAGCACCACGGGCAGGTGGTCGCTGTAGCCGTCAGGGTGGTAGTTCGTTCCGCTGAACGTCCGGTTGGGCTGGTCGCCGTACTTGGGGTGGTCAAAGATCAACCGATGATCCTTGACGGACGCGGCAGACACAGCATGGAGGTCGCCGTTCTTCGGGAAGACGAACGCCCGGCTCACGATGATGTGGTCGAAGTACTGCCACTTGCTGTTGTAGCTGATGCTGCCGACCGGCGCTTGTTTATCCATTCCCACCAGGTCGTAGAGATCCGCACCCCGGTCGTCGCTGACCAGCTCGTCGGTGAGCAAACCCATTTTCAAGCTGGCATCAAGCGGCTCATCGTTCAGGTCGCCCATGATGATGATGCGTGTACTGGCGTTCATGGCCAACAGACGGTCCACTTCACCGCGTAAGGTCTTCGCAGCTTCCATGCGTTTCGGGGCGCTTTCCTTCTCGCCCTCCCTCCTGCTCGGCCAATGGTTCACGAACACCTCGATCGGGCCGGTGCCGTTCAGGTCCACCGTCGCGTGCAGAATATCGCGGGTACGGTCGGATCCGAGGTCGACCGTCAGCCAGACAGTCTCCCCTACTGTTGCCCGCTTCCGATCCACGAGCAAGGCCACGTCGATGCCGCGCTCATCGGGTGAATCCTGGTGGATGACCGCGTAGTCGGCTCTGTCCAGCGGTGGTCTTTTCGCGAGGTCCTCCACCACCTTCCTGTTCTCCACTTCACACAGCCCGATCATGATCGGCAATTCATCACCGGACATGGCAATGGCCTCGGCGAGTTGGTGCAGCTTCTTGTTGTAGCGCACTTGTGCCCAGTGCATCTTCCCGCCCGGCGTGAAGTCGTCATCGCCGAAGCCGGGGTCGTCCTTGGTGTCGAACAGGTTCTCGACGTTGTAGAACATGACCGTCGCGGGAACAGCCCCATTGGCGGTGTCAATGACCAATTTGCCCGGTAGGCCGTCCTGATCAGGGATCCATGCGCGTTCAGCGGGGTTGATCGGTTCGCCGCAGGAAACCAGTAGCAGCGGCAATATGAGGTGTGTGAGCATGCGCATGGCTAGCCGAACAAACCGCCGCTTTTCCTACGACGCGTCGCCGTCTTCAAACCCAGCACACCGAGCAGGCCGCGCGTGAGCGTGCTGGCCAAGGTGCGGCCCACTTGGCGCACCATGGTGTTCTCGCTCAGTTTTTCCAGGGTGCTCTTTTCGCGAGCGGAGCGCGGCGATCTTTCTTCATCGCGAGCGGAGCGACGCGAGCTGTCATCCTTTTCCTCAGAGCTGTCACCTTCTTCGTTCTTCAGCCGCTTCTCCAGGATCTCGAAGGCGCTCTCGCGATCGATCACCTCGTTGTACTTCTTCGCCAATGAACTGCTGTTCACGAGCGCTTGGATCTCATTCGGTGCGAGCACGTCCATCCGTGTGGCAGGCGCGCGCATCAGCGTATGGGCCAAGGGCGTCGGCGTGCCTTTCTCGCTTAGCACAGTGACGATGGCCTCCCCTATCCCTAGCGACGTGAGCAGTTCCTCGGTCTTGTAGAAGTCCGTCAGCGGATAATTCTCAGCCGTCTTCTTGATCGCGGTACGGTCCTTCGCAGTGAATGCGCGCAGGGCATGCTGGACCTTCAGGCCCAACTGGCCGAGCACGCTGTCCGGCACGTCCATCGGGTTCTGCGTGCAGAAGTAGACGCCCACGCCCTTCGAGCGGATCAACTTGATGATCGTTTCGATCTGCTGCAATAGCGCCGGTGTGGCGGTGTTGAAGATCAGGTGCGCCTCATCGATGAAGAGGCAGAGCTTGGGTTTTTCCGGATCCCCGACTTCCGGGAAGCTCTGGTAGATCTCCGCCAGCAGGCACAACATGAAGGTGCTGAAGAGGTGCGGCTTGCTCTGCAGGTCCGTAAGGCGCACGATGTGTACCACGCCCTTTCCATCTCGTGTGGCGAGCAGGTCCTGCGGGTCGAAGCTGCGTTCGCCGAAGAACTGTTCCGCGCCTTGCTGCTCCAGTTCGATCAGCTTGCGCAGGATGATGTTCACCGTGGCCGGACTGATGGTGCCGTATTCCTTTTGCAGTTCCGGCTTGCCTTCCTGTGTGGCGAACTGCAGCACGCGCCGCAGATCCTTGATGTCAAGTAGCGCCATGCCCTTGTCATCGCAATACTTGAATACCAGCGCCAGCACGCTCTGTTGCGTTTCGTTCAGGTCAAGGATGCGGCTCAGCAGCACGGGGCCGAATTCGCTCACCGTGGCGCGCAGCCGCGCGCCGGGCTCATTGCTCAGCGTGAGCAGCTCCACCGGGATCGTTGCCGGTTCGTAGGCGAAGCCCAACTTCTGGTGGCGCGCCGTGATCTTGTCGTTCACCACGCCCTTCGCAGCGATACCGCTCAGGTCGCCCTTGATGTCCATGAGCAGCGAAGGCACGCCGTTCAAGCTGAGCTGCTCAGCCAGCGTTTGCAGCGTTTTGGTTTTCCCCGTGCCCGTGGCCCCGGCGATCAGGCCGTGGCGGTTCATCATGCGCAAGGGCACGCGGATCGGCGTGTTCGTAGGGCATTCGCCGTTCAGCACAGGCGCGCCCAGTAGGAGACTGCCACCGCTGAAGGTGTAGCCTTCTTGCATCGTTTTTTGGAATTCTTCCGGGATCGGCATCGTCTGGGGAATAGATCGCTAAGCAAAAGAGAAAAGGGGCCGAAGCCCCTCTCTCATTTTCAACACATGGGCACCATCACTTCTCGATGGCGAAGGAGATCTTGCAGTTGATGCGGTACTCCACGATCTTGCCTTTTTCCACCACGGCGCTCTGGTTCTGCACATTGCAGGAGCGGATGCCGCGCACGGTCTTGCTGGCTTCTTTCACGGCGCTGGCCGCAGCGTCCTCCCAACTGGTTTTGCTGGTGGCGAGGATCTCGATCACTTTGAGGATGGGCATGGGGTGTTGGGTTTAAGGTCTTGGACTTTTTACGGTCAGGTTCTTACTTGAACAATCCTTTCAGCATTCCGCCAGCCATGCCAGCGAGCCCGCCACCGTTGCCGGTGAAGGCACCGATGAGGCCTTGCAGGTTGTTCGCATCGCCACCGACCTTGCCGCTGAGCAGCTTCATGATCATGGGAAGCAACAGGGCCTGCACACCGCTGGACTGCTGGGCATCCAAACCGACATCGCTAGAAAGCTTACCGCTGAACACCTGGCCGATGTTGTTGAGAATGCCGTCCGCGTTGCTGTTGTTCTGGGCGTTGCTGAAGAGGTTCAGCATGTCGTCGAGGCCGAAGCCATCGCCGCCGCCGATCACCTGCTTCACGCTGTCCGCCGCCGCGTTGATGGAGCCATTGGTCTGTTGTTCGTTCAGGCCGATGGAATTCATGAGCTCAGGCGTGGCCTGGTTCTTCAGTGTGGAAAGGATCTCGTCGAGCATGGGTTGTTTGGATATTGGGTGCTTGGGACCGCAAATGATCTCAGTGGTCACACCGGCGATGAAGGCAGGTCCAAGAGGAAGGGCCAACGTCCCTTGACGATGGCCCTGATCCAGAGCCTCCCGCCGGATTTGAACCGGCGACCTGCTCATTACGAATGAGCTGCTCTACCGCTGAGCTAGGGAGGCTGAATTGAGTCGCCCTGTGACGAGCGGGCGGCAAATGTAGGCGTCCGCCCCGCTCGTCAACAGGTCAAGCATCAACGCTTGGTGAAGCACGTGGCAACGCCGCTCGCTGAGCGCACCGTGTAAATGCCGTTCGCGAGACCGCTTACGTCCAGTTGCGCAAGACCCACTGCATTTGCGCGGGTATTGAGCACGATCCGGCCAGCTGCATCCAGAATGTTGATCGGCTCGCCCGCACGCAGATCAGCGCTGCGAATAGTGACGGCACCTTCTGTGGGATTCGGGAACACGCTCATAGAAGCTGCGGTGGCTTCGTGTACGGCTGTGCTGGAACGAACATCCAGGGCCAATTTGCCGGGGCTTACCCCCACTGCCACTGTACTGAGGATGTTTCCGGCGTAGTCCATCACGTGAAGCTCGCCGCTGCTGAAGAAGTCCGTGGTGGTGCCATAGATCACTTGATTGATGGGGTCGGCGACGAGACCATACGTCGCAGGCGAACCGACAAGCGTGTCCAGCACCGCATCGGTGGCCAGGTCGTAGCGGTTCAGTTTGTTCTGGGCGTATTCCATGAAATACACGCGTTCTTCCACTAGCGCGGAAGAGCCGCAACCGGAGCTCAGTGCTACGTCATTCGTGTAGTCCACTGCGTTGCCTCCGATAGCGAACTTGCTGATGCTGCTACCGGTGAAATCCTTGTTGTTGAAGGTGTACACCACACCGTCGCTCACCATCACGTTCTCCGGATTCAGGCCGTTCACGCCCAGGTCAATGGATGCCTCCCAGGACTGCGTGGGCAGGTCGAGAACGCCCAACTTGCCCACGGCGTTTCCCCATTCAAAGCCGTTGTTCACGGCGATGTAGGCCTTGTCACCTACCACTTCCACCGCCTCGCAGCTGTAGGGAAGAGTGGCACTGTCGATGGTGTAGAGCAGGTCCAGTGTGTTCTTGTCGCGCACTTCGCAGTAGTGTGGCAAACCGCCCACTTCGCCACGGGTGATCACCAGCGCGTCGTTCCAAATGGCGAAGCGGCGGATGCCCGGCACGGAGGCTTCATCCAACAGGGTGTAATTGTTCGCATCATACTTCAGCAAGCGCTGGTCAGCGGATACATAGATCACTTCGTTCTCCACGGCCACGTGGTTGCCGAAGCGTGCATCGGCGATGGTGGCCACCGTGCTGTAGGTGCCGGCCACGGGATCATAGGCGCCGAGGCTCACCGGCACATCTTGCGTTTGGGTATTGAAGTTGAAGTAGCCTTCGTTGAGCACCACTACTTGGTGTACAACCTGTTGTGCGTTCGCGAACGCGGTGGCCGCCAAAGCGGAACAAAAGAGGAATGAACGGTACATACGGTTGTTTTTTTTGCCTTCTTCACCGGAAGGCGGTTGATGGATGACCCGCGCGGAACACGGCGCTTGAACCGCAAGCGACGCGCACAGCGCTGGCCGTGGACGTTGCGAACGGTTCAGGTCTTCTGGCTCACCATCATTTCCCGTTGCGCCTTCCCATCCCGATGCATCGGGACAGTGGCTTCAGGCAACGGGCCTTGCGATGGTTCACAGCTGCGGGAACAGCCCCCGGTTCACACGGGATTCCCTTGGCCGAACGCGCGGCGAATGTAGGCGGAGCAAGATCCACGGAAATGTTTTCCGCAGATAACGCCGATGTCACAGATAATGATGGAACACGCGCGCCTGCAACTCCCGGCCACATCTGTGCCATCGACGGTATCCTTGGATCACGTTACTACGTCCTTCTGCGGAAAGGCGACTGGCCGTGTTACACGAGGCCCGGCTATCTTGGCAACCAAGCATGAGCGACTACGCGTTGAGACCCGTCACCGTTTCCGATGCGGAGATCGCGCAGATGGCGGCACTCCTGCGGGCGGTATTCCCGGAAGCGAAGCACTTTACGAACGATGCGGTTGCTTGGCAGTATCGGGACAACCCGGATGGTGTTGTGGTCGGCTTCAATGCATGGGCGGGTGCGGAATTGGCAGCGCACTATGTGACCATACCGCTAGTTGCCCGCTTGCATGGCTTGGAAGAACGCGGCCTGCTCTCCTTGAACACGGCCACCTTTCCGGCACATCAGGGCAAGGGGCTCTTCACCAAACTGGCCCATGCGACCTACGCCTTGGCCAAGGAACAAGGCTTCGGATTCGTGATCGGTGTGGCCAACGCCAACAGCACGCACGGCTTCACCAAGAAGCTCGGCTTCCAATTGGTATCGCCGTTGCGGGCAATGATCGGGATCGGGAAACTGCCGCTCGCGGATGCGAACGCAACCGTGGAATATGAGCGTGTCTGGAGCGAAGCGTCGATCGGATGGCGGTTGGCTCATCCGGTGTACCACTACTCCGCAAAGCGTAGCGACAGCCGGATCCTGCTCCTCAGCGAGCGTACCCAGGCCGGTGCCCGCTACGTGCTCGGTACATGCCCGAGCGCAGGGTGGAACGAGCTTGTTCCGCGAACGACCGAAAGCGTGCGCAGCAAAGTGTGGATCGGGTTGGATCCAGCGATGGACTGGTCCGGTTCCTTGTATGTGAATGTGCCGATGCGCTTCCGGCCTTCACCGTTGAACCTGATCTTCAAGGACCTCACCGGGCAGGGCCGCACCTTGGATCCGCGCCAGGTGCGCTTCCAGGCGATGGATTTCGACATCCTGTGATGGTTCAGGCCGCGCGGTTACAGCTTCAACTGCACGCCACCTTGGATGATCACCCCGCCTGTCTTCAACTGCGCCTCGTACTTCAGTGAACTGAGGGTGGCGTTCTCCGGATCACGGTCCTTCCATTCCAGGGTATGGGAGGCGAACTTCACACCGATGTTGATGCCGAACATGTCCCCGAAGAAATACTGGGCCTGGGCCCCGAAGCGGAAGTGGCCGCCTCCATAGGTGTCCTCGATCTCGTCCGCAGTACCATCGTTGGACGTGATGCGGAGCGCACTTACACCGAGGTCGGCGTTGATGTGCAGGGCGAACTGGTCGTAGTTCAATACGTAGAATCGGGGTTGGATGCTGAAGATGAAGAAACTGTTGGGATGCGTGCCTGCGGAATCGATGTAGCGCCCCGGTTCCAAGCAAAGGCCCAACGAGATGCGCTCCGCCACGCCCACTTGCAGGTCGATCGGAACGGAAAAAGTGGCGGCTTCATCCTCCTCGCTATTGGAAACCTGAACGCCTCCTGGCAGGGTGAAGCTGTTCTCGAACTCGGTCTTGAAAATACCGAGGGAGGTACCGAGACCGATCTGGAAGGTACCCCGGTCATTCACCTGGGCATTCAGTGCGGAAGCCGCACAGCAGGCGGCGAGCAGGACAGAGAGCTTCTTCATGTGGTGCGTATCGCACGGCGAATGTACCCCTCGCATCGAGGTTCGGGCGTGGCGGACCGATGAGCCCAAAGCCCCCCTTGCCGAGGAAAGCATCGTGTACGAGGAGGGGACGGATCGTTAACGGCAGGTGAATCGGCGCTCTATATTCGGCCCCGAACCAGAACGAGGCTGACGGAGACGCGGATGGAGAACCCGGAGAAGGAAACAGCGGAGGCCAAGGCCGCCCGCTGCTATAGTGAGTACAGCAACAGTGGTGTAGTGGAATTCTGTCCTTTCAAGGACCTGAACCTGCCAACGAGCTACGAAGAGGTGGTGAACCGGTTCCGTCGGCTCCAAGGCGAGCGCGCGATCGAGGTGTTCAACTAGCCGAAGCTTTTGAGGTGTGCCAGCCCCGATCCGTCGGGGCTTTTTGGCGTGTGCCCTCCCCTTTCCTTCGAACGGTGTGTCGGGGTATCGCCAGAACGGTTAATTTCAAGGCCATCCTCCGCGCGTCAAACTTTTGCCGCCGCTCCTGCTGAAAGGAAAAGGGGCTGGTGGAAGAGGGCGACCTCCACGGTGGGGAACGTTTAACGAACCAACCCTACCTGCCATGAAAGTTTTCGATGACAAGCACATCAAGAACGTCGTACTCCTGGGCTCCCACGGATGCGGCAAGACCACGCTGGCTGAAACCATGCTCTTCGAAGCGGGTCTGATCCCACGCCGCGGCCGTGTCGAGGACAAGAACACCGTTAGCGACTACCACG
>JANOPI010000309.1:0-2657 GCA_031421755.1 Flavobacteriales bacterium
CCATCGGGCATGTACCTGCTGCGATACCAAGAGCAGGGATTGATCAAGTGGTCACAAAAGGTCATCAAAGAATGAGATACGCACAAGTGATATGCGGCGGCAGCTTTGCCAAAGGCACGAGCGTGGACGCTCGCGCCAGAATTGGGGGCTTGGTCGGGCGTGGGGTCTGGGAGCACCACCTGCATTGCCCCGGCGAAGAGGAATTCAATGAAATTGGGCTGTATGTTGAGGACCAGTTCCTTGAGGCAAAGCTGGATATCAACTCGTCGGCCGTGGTACCAATAGAACTGGATGTTAGTTATCGAGCAGGGAACCAAGTGCATCTCACACCAGGCTTCCATGCTAGCTCGGGCGCTCGGTTTCATGCCTTCATTCATCCCTGCGATATTCCCGGAAACAGCCTGCGTCCGAAAGCTGTGGCTACAAACCTCGATGTTGGCGAGGCAGATACGATCAGTATTATCCCCGTTGATTTGCGAGTTTATCCTAACCCGGCGACCGGTGCATTCACAGTGCATAGCGACTTTCTCACCGAACGAGGATCCGGAACGGTCCGCCTCTATGATCCTACAGGTAAACTGGTCCTGTCCACTATCATGCGAGGACAGGAGCAGCGCTACACAGGTGATGATCTGCATGGCCTATTCATGGTGGTGGTGGCAGGTAACGGGGAACAACGGTCTTGCAAACTCCTTTTGGAATGAGTCGGCAGTTTCTTATCCAATCCTTCGCGGTCTTATTGTGCCCGAGTGCCCGATCCGCTATGGCCCAGTGCTTTCCCGATTCCTCGGCTTCTTGGTGCTTTTTCAGCTTGGACAATTCCGCGATAGTGCATACGCGAATGATCATGGGGCCTGATCCGGATACTGTTGTGTTTGGGCGCACATTTCAAAAGGTCGAAGAGTACAACGATGCCGCAGGGAATGGGTCTTGGCAGTTTGTGAGACATTACTTTGTGCGGTCAGATTCTGCGGGGCAAGGTTTTGTCGCACTCCTCGACTCAATGCAGGAATATCTGGTGATGGATATCGCGGCAATCACTGGTGACACCGTGCATAATGTCTTGATGGCGAATACTTGGGGGGTAGATCAGATGTATACAATAGGATCGGTAGTCGTTGACTCGATCGTAACATACACGAACAATGACATATCCGTCACCCGCCACTACTTTGCGTCTCCTGAGTGGGGCCTAGCTTTTCCGACAAGCAACGAGATGTTCTGGCAAGCTGGGATCGGTGGCAGTTTCGGTCCTTTAGCGATTGAATCGGTAGTGGATGCCTTTGAGCATGTTAGTTGCTTGAGACAGCAGGATACCTACGTCTGTTCGATGGACTTTGCCTATCCTGGCTTGCCGGGCATTCCTTGCGATTGCCCTCTGGATAGTCCATTGGGGATTGAGAATCCGGTCACTGCGCGTCTAGTGTTGGTAAGTCCTAACCCCAGCGCGGGTCTTTTCACGTTGGATGCGCGCATTCGTTCTGCCGCGATCTATGATGCCATCGGCATCCATCTTTTTACTACGAATACTTCCCGGATCGACCTTGCCGCTTACTCTCCCGGTATTTACCACGCGCATGTGCTTTTTGAGAACGGCGTAAGTCGGGTCCAGCTCGTGGTCCAGCGATAAGGTTCACGCTTGCGAAGCCTTTCCGGATGATATCGGCAGGTTTCACATGGTCAGCAAAGTCGATTCTTCTGACCTGACGAATGCCAGTTTAGGCACCCCCATTCTAGTCGCAGCAGGCGGACGCGCGCCCTGTTGGGAAGCCAAGGTTGGCTGGGGCGCCCGTAGGTAGCGCCCCATCCCGCGCGCCCTTCAGCTTACTTTTGAGTCTACCGCTCAGGCGGGCAGGCAACTTCCCACCCCCGGATCGCATCAATACCCCGCAGGATGCCTATGACGGACGAACAGCTGGTGGCCGGATGCCGGAAGGGTGAACCTGCGGCGCAGAAGGAACTGTACAAATCCTATGCGCGGAAGATGATGAGCATCTGCATGCGCTACGCCCACGATCGCGAACAGGCCCAGGACATCCTGCAGGACGGGTTCGTGAAGGTGTTTACCAAGATGGACAACTTCCGGGCGGACGGTCCCTTGGGCGGGTGGATCGCGCGCACCATGGTGAACACGGCCCTGGACCATATCCGGCGGAACAAGCCCTACGACCACAGCTTGGACCTGACGGAAGCGGAGCACTTGCACGCCGAGGACGAGCACGTGCTGAGCGCCATGACCACGGATGAGCTGATGGAGATCATCCAGAGCCTGCCACCGGGCTACCGCACGGTGTTCAACCTGTTCGCTATTGAAGGTTATCCCCACAAGGACATCGGGGAGATGTTGGGGATCAGTGAGAATACCAGCAAGTCACAATTCATGAAAGCGCGGGCCTACCTGCGCAAGCTGCTTCCGAAGGAGGCGGCCGATATCTACGGTCAGCACGAATGAAAGACCCCTTGTTCAATACCCTCGCCGAGCGCTTCGCGGGCCACACGATGGATGTGGACCCGGGCACTTGGAGCGCCATCAGCGGGAAGCTGGCGGTGGCCAACGGCAGCAGCCTGAGCGAGTTGCTCCAGGAGAAATTCAGCGGGCACGAGGCCCCAGTGGATCCGCAGGTGTGGACCAACATCAGCTCGCAGCTCGGCCACGG
>JANOPI010000310.1:0-1687 GCA_031421755.1 Flavobacteriales bacterium
CGGCCTTGTCCTTGGAGACCTCGGCAAGACGTTTCTGCAGACGTGGCTCTTCGCGCCGATCCACTTGCAGACGTTCCCAACGGCTTAGCGTTTCGATGTGCTTGTCGCACTCGGCCTGCACGTTAGCGCGCTCTTTGGCCAATTGCTCGCGGTTCTCGATCGCCTCCATCAACTGCTGCAGGCGCTGGTGTTCTGCCTTCAGATCGGTCAGCGATTTCTTCAGCGCTTTCACATCCACGAGCTCTTTCCACGCGTTGCTGTTATCTGGCAACGGTAGGCTCATCAACGCATCGCTGTACCGATCGTCCGTGATGTTCTCCGCGAGGCTCTTCAGCAGCACATCGATCTGCTTGCGCTTCTTCAACTCCACACCACCTTTCTCCACGGGGAGTTTCAGGATGTCGAGGTTGAAGAGCTTTGAAAGGCCACGCACTTGGTCGTCTTCCAACGTCTCACGCAACTCGGTGATCAACGCTTTGTCGAAGTTGGCGATCGCCTTTTCCGTGTTCGCCACGCGGCCGGTCACTTCCGCATAGCTGCGGGCCGTGCGCTGGCGGTCGGCTTCTTGTGCGTTGCCAAGTTGGCGGTCCAGCAAACTCAACCGCTCTTTGGCGATGTTCAACGCTTCGCGCTCGAGCGATTCAACGAACTGTTCCAGGCCCTTGCCCAGATCGGCGATGCGTGACAGGTCACCTTCCACACGCCCCTTGAAGCCCGCCAGTTCAGCGATCTTCTCATCGGCATCCTTCAGGATCTCCGCTGTGCTCACCTTCTCTTTCTCCAGCGCGTCCTGCTTGGCTACGATGGCCTCCTTTACGTGCTTGTTGTGGTCGTGGGCCTTGCGGCGCTTTTCCATCAGGTCGCCGTATACCAAGGCCAGTCGGGCCTCCAGCGTCATGCGACCATCGCTCATGTCGATGTACTTCTCCAGCCGTTCGCGTTCGCTCTTCAGCGTGTTCAGCTTCACGCGACGGTCACGGATGCGCTCGAATTCCTCCGTCATCAAACGGTTCGCTTCCAACGCAGGACGGTTCGGTGGTATGCCGGCCAACATCAGCAAGCTGCGCTTCATCTCGTGCTGATCGATGGAACGAAGGCTGAGCAGGTTCTTCAGCACCTCTTTGAAGTGCGCGTAGCGATCGGCTTCTACCAAGTGGACGATACCGAGTCCATTGCTATCCCCTTTGGTGGCAACAAGGATCGCCTCGCGGTGTCCTTGTGCTTCCTTCAATTCGCGGTAGTTGCGCAATGCGAGTTTCGCCAGCACCGTCTTCGGATCAGCGACGTGATCGTCCACCGTGAGGTAGTCCGTTACATCATAGTGCCCATCGTAGGTGAAGCGCACGGGATCACCACCGTTCGTTTTGCTCTGCCCACGCCAGCCCAATACATAGGTACCCTTCGGCCCGTGGCATTCGAACAGCAAGTAGCTGTAGTGGTCGGGGAAGTAGTAGGTTTTGGTCGCCTCCTGATCATGGTCGCCGAACACCATCTGGCTCCGGTTGTCCAAGTATAGGAACTGCAGGGTGTTGATCAGCGTGGTCTTACCCGCGTTGTTCGGCCCTACAAGTTGGATGGATGTGCCCAAGTCCACCTCGGCATAGTCGTAGCTGCCGGAGCGGATGGCGATGAGTTTGGTTGGTCCTAGTTGCATGTGGGCTCAATTAACCGCAAAGGCGCAGAGGCG
>JANOPI010000311.1:0-2030 GCA_031421755.1 Flavobacteriales bacterium
CTTGTCCGAAAGCACAACCGCCCCCGAAGGGTGCGTGAGCGGGTTGAAGTGGGTGGCGGGATCCGTATTCGCACAGGAATAGGTCTGGCCCTGGTTGAGCACCACGGTAAAGGGCGTCAGGGCCGCGTGCCCATCCACCGCCACCGGCGAGTAGATCATCACCACGGTGTTGTTCTGCGTGGCTACAATGTCGAACGATGCGAACGCCAGGTCGGCGTTGTTCGGCGAGAAGTTGTGGTTGAAGAACGGCGTATGCTTGTGCAGCGGGATGTAGAATTCCATACCCAGACCATTGGCGCCCTTCAGCGCCATGATGTCCGGGTTGTTCGTGTTGCTAGGCTCGTAATAGCAGGTGATGTTCGCCGTGCTCTGGATCCGAAGGCCCGTATTGAGAACGGCATTGGTGGGGCGCGTTTCCAACTGGGCCTTCAAGGCGCTCAGGTTGTACCGGATGGCCGAGTTGGCCGCGAGATTCAGCACAATGGGCGCGCCACCGTTGAAGCCCGGGTTGGCCGGCTGCGATATGGTCACCGTTGTCGGTGCGTTCCCCGCTGCCACATTGATGAAAATGGGCTCGTCGCCCGGCATGTTATGCCGCAGGGTGACATCCGGGGGCGCCATCCAGAACTCCGTGCCGGTCTGGGCAAGAAGGGTCCCGGAAAAAAACAGGCCGATCGCGGAGAGTATCGCGTTTTTCACGTTCATGGTGCGTCGCGGGGGTGTCCAATCCCCTAGGTCTGGCAGGTTTTTACTCCTTCCACCATGAAATAGTTCTTGACAACCGCGACCAGATACCCGATCAGCCCTTTTAGGGCATCGATCAGCGTGCTTCACCCGGTGAAGTGGAGAGAGCACGCAAACCCCCGGGGACGTTCCCACGTTGGAGGCCCCTACTTTTACCGCGCATCAACCGGCCACATGTTCAACCTGATCGACGGATTCCCCCGTCACCTGAAAGAAGCGATCGAGATCGGTCGCAAAGCCCAACTCAAAAGCCCTGGTGGGCCATACAGCAACGTGGTGGTCACCGGGCTCGGTGGCAGCGGCATCGGCGGGCGCATCGCCGCGCAGATCGTCGCGCACGAAGCCAAGTGCCCCATTGAGGTCTACAGCAATTACTACCTGCCCGCGTACGTGAACCACAAGAGCCTGGTGATCGCGTGCAGTTATAGCGGCAATACCGAGGAGACCCTGGCCGCCATGGATCAGGCGTTGGCCAAGGGCGCTCGTGTCTGCGTGATCACCAGCGGAGGCACCATGCTGGAGATCGCCCAGAAGCGTGGACTGGACCACATCGTGATCCCCGGCGGCAATCCGCCCCGCACCATGCTGGCCTATTCGCTCACGCAGCAATTCTATGTGCTGCACCATTTCGGTATCATAGGTGACGGCTTCGAGGGCGCGATCAAGAACGCAGCCGCTATGCTGGATGATGACAAGCTGAAGATCCAGGCCGCAGCCAAGGACCTCGCCGGAAAACTGCATGGCAAGCGATTGGTGATCTACAGTGAAGCGAGCACCGAAGCCGTGAGCATCCGCTTCCGCCAACAAGTGAACGAGAACAGCAAGGAACTCTGCTGGCACCACGCCATCCCCGAGATGAACCACAACGAACTCGTGGGCTGGGCCGGTGCCAAGGACGATATCGCCGTGGTGATCTTCCGCCACAAAGAGGACCACGAGCGGAGCCAGATCCGCATGGGGATCAACAAGGAGATCTTCAGCAACTACACCCCGCACGTCCACGACATTTGGAGCCAGGGCGATACCGCTTTCGCGCGCCAGCTCTTCTTGATCAACCTGGGAGATTGGGTGAGCTACTACTGGGCTGAGCTCAAAGGCGTGGACCCCGTGGAGATCGGTGTGATCAATATGCTGAAGGGAAAGCTCGCTGAAGTGAAGTAGCGAGTGGTGAGTGGCGAGTGCTGCCCGCGACCCATCACTCGTCACTAACCACTAATCACAAGATAAGACATCCGTTAGCGGCGTCCTTTTACAAGACCTTTGCCAGATAGACTAAGACGATTCGT
>JANOPI010000312.1:0-2506 GCA_031421755.1 Flavobacteriales bacterium
TATGATCACCGGCAGCAATAATGTACCCGAAAGCGCGCAGGACATCGATGTGATGCTCTGCTGGTTCAATGAGCGCCCGCTGCAACCCAATGGCAAATACGCGATCAAGCACACCAGCCGCGATGCGCGATGCATCGTGAAAGAAGTGAAGTACCGCATGGACATCAGCACGCTGCGCAAAGCGGATGGTGACCAGACGATCCGCATGAACGACATCGGACGCGTACACCTGCGCACCACCGTGCCATTGCATTTCGACAAGTACCAGCGCAACCGCTACACGGGCAGCATCATCCTCATTGATGAGGGCACGAACGAGACAGTGGCGGCGGGGATGATCGTCTAGGGATCCGGCCAGGACGGGTGGACGTTCCGCATGGCGCGTTCAAGTGTAGTTTTGGCTACGCAAGCCCAGCACATGAGCAAGACCCTCCACAAGCCTTCCGCGGTGAAAGCCGAACTCAACGGCCACGGTACGAATGGTTCTTCGAAGAAGTCCGAACGTGTCCCTGTCATGAAGACCTACAAGATCTTCATCGGCGGCAAGTTCCCACGGACGGAGAGTGGTCGCTATTACCAGCCCAAGGGCTCGGACGGTAAGGTCTTGGCGAACATTTGCCGTAGCAGCCGGAAGGATGTTCGCGATGCCGTGATCGCCGCGCGAGGTGCTGTGGTCGGTTGGGCCGGTCGCAGCGCGTTCAACCGCAGTCAGATCCTCTATCGCATCGGCGAAGTATTGGAAGGGCGCAGCACCCAGTTTGTTCATGAACTGGTCTTGCATGGTGCTGCACAAAAGCAAGCGGAAGTCGAAGTGGCCGCCGCCATCGATCTGTGGGTCCACTACGCGGGTTGGTGCGACAAGTATCAGGCGGTCTTCAGCAGCGTGAATCCCACCAACAGCAGCCATTTCAACTTCAGCGTCTACGAACCCACAGGCGTGGTTGGCATCATGGCTTCAGGAAGCAATGGCCTATTGGAACTGGTTAGCCTCATCGCACCAGTGATCGCGGGCGGCAACACGTGTGTGGTCGTGGCCAGTGAGAAGCACCCGCTACCAGCCGTCACCTTCACCGAAGTGCTCGCCACCAGCGACCTGCCCGGCGGCGTAGTGAACCTGATGACCGGTTTCCGCAGTGAACTGCTCAAGCCGTTGGTAACGCACATGGATGTGAACGCGGTGGTCGTTGCTCCGACTGTCAGTCCGAGCGGAGTCGAGGACAAGGAAGAGCACACCATGCTGGAGACTGAAGCCACCTGCAACTTGAAGCGGGTGATCTATCCGAAGTCGGATGCGGGATCACCCTATGCCATCCTCGCGACGCAAGAAGTGAAGACCACTTGGCACCCGATCGAAAGAGGGCAGGGTGGGGGCGGGGGGTATTGAGTTCATCATGCGAGAACTGGCCCTGTCAATGTTATTGCTTCTCCTTGGCCATCAGGGATGTGATTCTGGTGTGTCTCATCGCTCCGTGGCCGATACTTGGGATTCACTATCATTCTCGTTAGGCACTGCGTATTTTGCTACAGGTTGGTACTATGAATCGCCAGATTCGACCGGTGTATTGTTCGATTGGAATGGAGCGCCTGTTTTTGTGGACCCGGATCCGATCCTTACAGCAGGGAATATGAAGGAGGTTGAGCTGGTCGAATCGACATTACAACACCCATTCTACGATCTCCTGGCCATCGAATTGGATGACACCGGCGCGGAACGATGGTCGGATGCCACCGGTCTTGCGATCGGTGGACGTCTGGCTGGGGTCATCAGGGGGAGGTTGGTCTCATTGCCGCTCGTAAACGCGCAGATCGACGGCGGGCGCATGTCCTTTCCGCTCGGAGAACATGGCAAGCACAAGAATTCGGGCCTGCTTCAGGTCGTGCGGGCGGAGAGCAGCTCGGTAGGACCTGTCCGATAAGCGCCCTGCCCCGCGGATCTGGGGTCCGTAACTCGCCTACACCATTCTTTCAGTCCGGTGTGATTTTCTGTTCTCATTTTACATTCAACCGATAGGTTGAATATATTTGCCTCCATGCAGGGGGCCAATTACCAACACCGCTTCACCGTGCAGGCCCCGCCGGAGCAGGTCTTCCAAGCCATCACAAGCGTCAGCGAATGGTGGACCATCAACACGGAGGGCAACACCAAAGCGGTGGGCGATGAGTTCACCGTCCAATTCGGAAATGTCCACCTGACCAAGCAGCGCATCACGGAAGCTGCTCCTGGCAGGCGCATCGTTTGGCGTGTCACCGAGAGCCATCTGCCTAGGTTGAAGGACCGTGAAGAGTGGAAGGGCACCGAACTCATCTTCGATATCGCGGCTATGGATGAAAGCACAGAACTCACCTTCACGCACATCGGCCTTACACCTCTCGTGGAGTGCTTCGATCAATGTGAGAAGGGTTGGGAGTACTTCCTCGGCAGCAGCCTCTTCAAACTGATCACCGAAGGCACGGGTCTGCCCGACACCACCGCCCGCACGCACATGGATACCATCGGAAATGTCCG
>JANOPI010000313.1:0-4626 GCA_031421755.1 Flavobacteriales bacterium
GGCGCATCAAGGATCGGCTGAAGAAGATCCGCGTACTGGCCAAGGTGGTGAGCGACGCCACGGACAACTTCGTGGTGAGCGTTACCATCAACAATAACCGCCAGACCCCGATCCAACCGTGGAACCTGCGGGCCAATGACCTGATCCAACTGCAGCTACAGGACCGATTCCGTGAATTGGGTATTTTTTACGAGCGCCAGGAGCGCAGCTTCGAGGGCCACACGGCGGAAGAGCTGGAAGAGCTCGGTATCGTGGAGAACAAGGCCATCGGCCTGCTGAAACTCGCCCAGACCTTCCTGGCCAGTGAAGGGGAGATCGACAAGATGCGCAGCATGCGCACGGCCTTCGAGGACGACAAGATCTACGAGCAGATGTTCAGCCCCGGCCGCTTGAACGCCGACCCGAAAAAGATCGTGCTCTGTTACAAGAGCCAGGAGCGCTTGGGCCGCATGACGCGCGAGATCATTGAAAAAGGGTCCACCAAATATGCCTTCCTGCCCAAAGCCCGCCTCTTGCTGTTCGCCCTCATGTGCCAGGCCCTGCTGAACGAGAGCAGCGCCGAAAAGCTCGCTGACGAGCATGGCAAGGACATGGTGATCAGCGCGGACTACGCCAAGCTGTTGTACAACCTGGCCAGCACCAAATGCCGCCCGATCCTCAGCGAGCTGATCTCCCTGCCCCAATACGCGGACAAGGTGGCCCAAGACCGCTACGACTTCTTGCGCACGCACGCGGCCTTCAAGCACGCCATGAAGATCGCGGAGGCCAAGTACGGCTGGAGCACGAAGCGGCTTCGCTAGACAGCACAGGTGGTCAGAACCAATACCGGTTCATTCGGCCAAGAAAACCTGTGGTGATCGGGTAGCCGGAAGCCGAACTGATAACCGCGTCGATGCCACAATGCGGGCAAATGGCCGTCTGTCCGATACCGTTCGCGTCAACATCCGTCCATTGGGTGATCTCCCTTGGCGGAAAGACCGCGAAGCAATAGAAACAACCACAACTGTCGCTCGCTCCGAGCGCGGCCCGGTGGCGGCTGGAAACTTCGTGCGCGCGGATGTGCTTATCGTCGGACCACCAAGGCATCACGGTATCGGGCACATTGCACGCCAGGCGTTCGACGATGCGTGAATCCCAATGGCCGTCAGTGTGGCGCTCATTGAAGAAATATGCCTTGGACACTTGGCAGGTGCACTGCTCCGAAGCGAAGGTCAGGTTGATCATGCGGGGTCCATCTGCCCAATTACCATGGCCGGAGCCTACCAGTCGCATGCCGGCCAACCTCAGGACCGTATCGATGTATACGCTGTCGCTCGTCGCAGTGGGCAGCATATCCACAACGCCGTAGAGGCCGGTGTAGTCCAGAACTGACCGTACACAGGGGTCGAAGTGCTCTTGCAATACTGACCCGCGGCCAAAGCCGATCGTCACAGCCGACACCTTCGAGTTGTCCGAATGCGATGGTGGCCCCTGGGCGGTTGTACCGTCCGGCAAACCATCTCCGGTAGCGCAAGCCGCAAGAACCGCCATTAACATGAACCTCGGATCCTTCACTCTCGCCAATGTATGAGCACCGGCGACACGGCGCACGGTCAGACGTTTTGCGAACATCAGCCGCGATCGTCTGTTCAATGCGCATGGCGGAACATCCCTATCTCATCATTGGTGCCACGCGCGGTATCGGACGCGCATTGGCGGAGACACTCATCGCACGCGGCGCACGCGTGATCACCGTTGCGCGTGGTGCTGAGGGCGTTCCGTGTGGCGAACATATCGTGGCTGATGTAGTGCAAGATGGCCTTCCAGAAGAAGCGTTGCCGAACGAATTGGCGGGACTGGCCTATTGCCCCGGAAGCATCGACCTCAAGCCGTTCCGATCCATCAAACCAGAGGAGCTGCGCGCTGCGTTTGAACTGAACGTGGTGGGCGCGTTCCGGTGCGCGCAGCAATGCGCCGAGCGCTTGAAACGGGTGCCTGGCAGCAGCATCGTCTTCTTCAGTACGGTGGCAGTGCAGCGGGGCATGGCCTTCCATACGAGCGTGGCCAGCGCGAAGGGCGCGTTGGAAGGGCTAACGCGTTCGCTTGCTGCCGAACTGGCACCAACGGTGCGGGTGAACTGCATCGCGCCAAGCCTTACGCGGACGTCGCTGGCCGAGAAGCTCTTGAGTTCACCGGAGCGCGAGAGGGCCAGCGCGGACCGTCATGCGCTGAAGCGCGTGGGCGAACCGGTAGACATCGCTGCCATGGCCGCATTCCTGTTGAGCGATGAGGCGCACTGGATCACGGGCCAGATCATCGGTGTGGATGGTGGCCTGAGCGCGATCTGACGTCCGCAGCCCGGATCGGGAGGAAGAAGGCGCACCGATATCAGGCATCTATCAACGATCGCATCGGCTTTGTTGAGAACCGCTAAGCGCCGCGCACGCATTGGCCGGGTGGTGTTGAAAACCCTTGTCACAACGCCTTCGCCACATCGTCGTGTTCAAAATTCCGGAGGTGCTCTACCCCTTGACGGAAAAGGCACCGGTCTACTTTGGACCCCGCCGGGAAGCGTTGACCCAACGTTTCGGCGGCACCACCAAACCAAGAAATCATGGCCAAGATCATCGCGATCGTGAACCAGAAGGGAGGCGTAGGGAAGACCACGACCGCCATCAACCTCGCCGCCTGCCTGGGCGCGCTGGAGCGCCGCACCTTGCTGGTGGACGCCGACCCGCAGGCCAACGCCAGCAGCGGCACCGGCTTCGACCCGCGCGAGGTGAAGGCCAGCATCTACGAGAGCATCATCAACGGGGCTCCGGCCTCGGAAGTGATCGTTCACACGGACAACCCGAACCTGGACCTGCTGCCGGGCCACATTGATCTGGTTGGGGCCGAGATCGAGATGATCGATATGCCGGAGCGCGAGAAGCAGATGAAACGCGTGCTCGATCCGTTGCGCGAGGAATACGACTACATCATCATCGATTGCTCCCCTTCCCTCGGGCTGGTCACGGTGAACGCGCTGACCTGTGCGGACAGCGTGATCGTGCCGGTGCAGTGCGAGTACTTCGCCTTGGAGGGCCTGGGCAAATTGCTGAATACGATCAAGATCGTGCAGCAGCGCCTCAACCCGGAGCTGGTGATCGAAGGCATGCTGCTGACCATGTACGACAGTCGGCTGCGCTTGGCCAACCAAGTGGTGGACGAAGTGAAGACGCACTTCCAAGAACTGGTATTCGACACGGTTATACACCGCAACGTGGCCTTGGGTGAAGCCCCGAGCCATGGGCAGACCATCATCATGCACGATGCGGGCAGCAAAGGCGCAACGAACTACCTGAATCTGGCGCGCGAAGTGTTGCAGAAGAACGAGCACACGCGGCAGACCGAAGTGGAGCACAGCATCGCGATCGCGGAGTGAATCCGGCCCGGGTTCGGAAAACCGGCCAACCCGTTCATTCGGCCAAGGAAACGGGTTCACAAAGAGCCGAAAGACATAGCATTTCTACCCGCTGTTCGCGTCCTTTGCGCTCCACAGTGAACAACGCCTACAACCGCTTCTGGCGGGCACGCAAAACATGACCACCAAAAAGCGCGGTTTAGGCCGCGGATTGAGCGCGTTGCTGGAAGACAACAGCACGGACATCACCGAGCGCATCGCGCCCAGTGAACCCCATCAATCGCGCGTTTCGGGCGGGGTGGCCAATATCCTCATCGCGCACATCGAGCCCAACCCGTTCCAGCCCCGCACCACCTTCAGCAAGGAAGCGCTGGTAGAGTTGGCCCAAAGCATCAAGGAACTGGGCATCATCCAGCCGGTAACGGTGCGCAAACTGGGCTACGAGAAATTCCAGCTCATCAGCGGGGAACGCCGCTTCCGCGCATCGCAACTGGCGGGGCTCACGGAGATCCCCGCATTCATCCGCATCGCCAACGACGAAGGCATGTTGGAAATGGCGCTGGTGGAGAACATCCAGCGCGAAGAACTCGACGCCATCGAGGTAGCGATCAGTTTCCAGCGTTTGGTTGACGAGGTGAACCTGACCCAGGAGCAACTCAGCGAGAAAGTCGGCAAGGACCGCGCGACAGTGGCCAACTACCTGCGTTTGCTGCGGCTTCCGCCGGAGATCCAACTCGGACTGCGCCAGAAGCTCATCGGCATGGGCCATGCGCGCGCGCTGATCACCATTCCGGATCCCGATCGCCAACTCGACTTGTACAACCGCATCATCGAAAGCCAGATGACGGTGCGCCAGGTGGAAGAAGAAGCCCGCAACAAGAGCCCCCTCTCCCGCTTCAATCCACCGGCCCGGCTAAGCGCCGCGCGACAGAAGAGCATGGCCGAGTACTTCTCCGGCATCTTCGGCACCAAGGTGGTGGTGAAGCAAGGCGACACCGGCAAAGGCCGCATCGAGATCAGCTTCAAAAGCGACCAGGACCTGGAGCGGATCAAGCAGTTGTTGGAGAGCCGTTAGTCCTTCCCTCTGCTTGGAAACCAATTCCAATGACCCCGGTGAACTGAAGTTGAAAAACGCGGTGAACCGACCTTGGGGCAGTCTATTTTAAGCGACGCACACTTGCCGATTTTCCCGTCAACGCAGCAGTGAGTAATCGCCAATGAACCTCAAAGAACTTCGATCGACA
>JANOPI010000314.1:0-19806 GCA_031421755.1 Flavobacteriales bacterium
TTGTCCACAGCGGCTCCCAATTCATCTGGGTCGATGGGTTTGAGGATGTAATCCACGGCATTGCTATGGAAGGCCTGCACCGCATAGTCCTTGAAGGCGGTAACGAAGATGACCATGAACCGGGCGTTGGGTAGTCCTTCGAGAAGGTCCAGTCCTTCTGTGCCGCTGGGCATGCGGATGTCCAGAAAGACCAGTTCCGGATCGAGTTCCGCTATGCGCTGCCGCGCGGTCGCCAGTCCCTCGGCCGTGCCCACCACTTGCACTTCGGGTCGCTCATCGGCGAGCATCATGCGCAGATTCTCGCGGGCGAGTTCTTCATCATCCACCAACAAAGCGCGCAACAGCGGGACTTCCATGCGGGTCGAAGGTAGTAGCGAGTGGTTAGTAGCGAGTGCTGCCTTGTCATGCCAAGCGAAGTCGAGGTACAGGCAGCACTCGAGACTCAGCACTCAGGCATTCATCCGTTCCCTCATCCTCCATCACCGTTGCTCGTTCACAGAAGTTGGCGATCTGCAGGTCAGGGTAGTTTGGCGTTGCATTCAACGAAACCCCTTGTCGCGATGAACACACTGAACCCCACGATCGGCATCTGGATCTTCAACGACCAGGGCAACTGAACACATAAGGCGAACGCGGCCCCGTAAGGCCGTAACCACAGGGGGTGTCGGGCCGTTGAAAAGCCCGTCATCCCCTGTTCCATGTCCAGCCAGAACGCACACGAGATCCGCATCCGCATCGACCAGATCGAACGTCTGCTCATGTTCGATTACGAACCCGGCACCGCGGATGCGCTGTTCGACATCTGCGACCCACAAGGGCATATCCTGAAGACGGGCGAAGTACACGGACCCGTAACACAGGTGCGCCTGACCGACGTCCACGGCGACGACCTGATCCTGATGGTGCTCGACGGCGAGACCTCCACGGTACGACCGATCCAGCTCCGTAAGGTCGCCTGATGCATACGTCTCCTTACGTGGTCCCGACCTACCGGACCATTACCATTGTGAGTACGGTTCTCTCCCGCGATGCGGAAGGTGAAATGGTGCATGCGCTGACCACGGATACCACTCTTTCCGAAGAGGTTGAAGTGGCGTACGAATTGATCTGAGGGTCCCGCTCCTCTTCCTGTAACCACCGTAGCCCGTTCGCGGGCTTTCGCCGTTCTGTGGTCGAAGTAGTTTGGCTCTCGAAGGCAGCGCGCAGGAACGAGCCCCTGTCTTCGGGAGGAAGGTTTTGGTTTGGTGGAAAGTCACAGGGCCTCTTGCGAAAGCAGGAGGCCTTGGTGTTTCAGGCCATCGTTGCCTTGCGTTTGTTCCTGCGCCACTCCATGTCGGTGAGCGCGATGATGAGGCCCAGCACACCGCCACCGTAGCTGGCATTGTGCATGCTACCTACGGACAGGAACGCGTGCGGATCCACCACCTCAGCGGGGAGGAGCCAGCCCGGTGGTGGTCCTTCCAAGAAGAACCAACCATAGGCCAAGCCGACGAGCGCGCACATTGCGGCAACGCCGAGGGTGAGCACCACACCGCGCACGATCGCCTTGCGCATGCTGCTCGCATCGGGCTGGAGGAAAGCCGTTCCGCCGAGGAACAAACCGATGAGCGCGCCCACCCACCAGGTGGCCAGAAAACCGATCACCGCAACAGTCCTCCGATGACCGCCGAACCATGCAGGCTCAAAACCGAACTGATCATACTTGAAGCGAGTGAAGTACTCGGGCGCGATAGTGAAACTGAGCTGATCGTGCAACCCTCCATAGACCCCGGCGACCGCCGGGATCAATAGCAAGACCTGGCAGAGGAGAAGCAGCTTCATGCGCATACTTCGTTCAACGAGGGCTCGGACCCGATCGGTGCACGGAACTACGCCGGGCTCAACTTCAGCATATTGCTCATGCCCTTCTCGGCGATTGGCATGCTGGCGATGTTGATCACCAGATCGCCCTTTTCAACCTGGTTGCGTTTCCTCAGCAGGTGCTTGATGTCGGCGATCGTGTGGTCGGTGCTCACCGTCTTGTCGTAGTAATGCGCTCGCACGCCCCAGACCAGGTTGAGCATACAGAGGATCTTCGGGTTGCTGGTGAAGGCGTAGATGTTCGCGCGCGGCCGCATGCTGCTGATCTTGAAGGCGGAGTAGCCGCTGTGGGTCATGGTCACGATGGCCTTCACTGGCAGGGCCATGGTCATGCGCACGGCGGCGATGCTGATGGCGTCGCTTATGGAGCGTTCGTCGTGGCCGAGTGGCGGGTTGGGCACGTTGAACATCTCGTCGGAGGTCTCCATTTCCATGAGGATTCGGTTCATCACGCGCACCACCTCCACGGGGTCTCTACCCACGCTGGTCTCAGCGCTGAGCATCACGGCATCGGCATGATCGAGCACGGCGTTGGCCACATCGTTCACTTCAGCGCGCGTTGGGGTACTGCTGGTGATCATGCTCTCCATCATCTGGGTGGCCACGATCACGGGCCTGTGTTGGCGGAGGCACCGCCTGATGATGTCCTTCTGGATCAGCGGTACCTTTTCCATGGGCACCTCCACACCGAGATCACCACGGGCCACCATGAGGGCATCGCTCTCCTTGATGATCTCATCGATCTCCTCCAACGCCTCCGGCTTCTCGATCTTGGCTATCACGCGCGCATGCTTGTCCTGTGCGCGGATGGTATGCTTGAGTTCGATGATATCGCGGGCGCTGCGTACGAAGCTGAGGCCAACCCAATCCACATCCTGCGAGAGCGCGAAATCGAGATCCTTCTTGTCCTTCTCGGTGAGGCAGGGAAGCGAGACTTTCGTATTCGGCAGGTTAACGCCTTTCTTGTCGGTGAGCTTTCCGCCACTGAGGACCTTGAGCTTGACTTCGGTCTTGCCATCCGTACTGATCACTTGCATGCGCAGCTTCCCATCGTCCAGCAGCACCATTTCGCCGGGCTTCACGTCCTGCGGGAACTGCTTGTACACCGTGCTCACTTTGCCGGGCACGCCGATCATCTCATCGGTCGTGATGATGAGCTCGCTGCCATCCGGCACGTCGATGGAGCCGTTCTGCATTACGCCAACACGGAGTTTGGGGCCTTGCAGATCGGCTAGGATAGCAGTGCTGATACCAAGCTCGGCATTGAGGTCGCGGATGTTGGCGATCACCTCGGCGTAGAACTCATAGCTGCCGTGGCTGAAGTTGAGGCGGGCCACATCCATGCCGGCGCGCATCAGTTCGCGGAGCACGGACACGGAGGAAGAGGCCGGGCCGATGGTGGCCACGATCTTGGTTTTGGGGTCGTTCATTGGTGAGGTCGGGGATCCGCCTGCGACGGATCGTGAAGAATGGATCATTGATGCGCACGGACGAGGATCATTTCCGTTCTATCGTGTGCATCACTGGTTCAGGGTTGTACGAGCTCGGCTACTGGAAGAGTTTGTGCGCCCCGCGCTCGGTGCGGGCATCGAGCGGATAGGCCATAAGGACGAATTCGGACCTGCGCACGTGTTCGATCAGCTGCTCTGGTGTGATGGGCGCGGAGTCGTCCACCACCAGGAAGTAGTCGGCTTGTTTATGGTCTTTCAGGAGAATGCCGTCGGTGCTATGATTGTTCACCAGTATATAGTGGGCTTGGCTGTCCTCATCAGTGTGGTCGAAGGCGGAGTAGTTGGCCATTTTCTCCGGGCCTGGGTCGGTAATGTCCTTGTCGCGACGGGTCAGGTTGATGCCGAGTGCCCGGTTGAGGGCCCAGCAGAGCCGGTAGTCGTTCACATGGCAACTGATGCCGATGAGCATGACCTCCGGGTCGGGTTCCATATCGAGTTTGTACTTGGCCACGGCGAAGGGCCGTAAATGTAGCCGGGCAGAAAAAGGAAGGTGTCAGCGAAAGCCGCGACCGGGAACTCAATCTGGGGTGGCCGTGGTCCCTTCCGGCGTATGTGGGGGAAGAGCGGCTCTGGGTTCCTGGGGCTTATTCACCGAACGGGGCAGATTTCGTATTTCTCGATCACGCGGCGCACGGCGGCGGTCGCGGCGCTGCCTGTCAGGCTGGTCCTGATGCTCCCCGAGTCCGGATTCGCGGCCTCCTTGAGGACGCATGTTGCGATAGGCGGCGTTGGCAGCGTCCTGTTCTGCTTTTTTCTTGCTGTGGCCCTTGCCCGTGCCGCGCACTTGGCCGTCTACGCAGGCTTCCGCGATGTACGTTTTGCCCCGGCCTGTGCGGTTCGTTTCCTCGGTAATGCGGAACTCCACCTTTCGCTTTTTCTTCTGGCCCCACTCCAGCAATCGGCTCTTGTTGTCCCGATCCTCCTGCTCAACGGTCTTCAGGTCGAAGTTGCCCTGGATGAGTGCGAGCACAGCCTTGTTCGTTTTGTCGAATCCCTTGTCCAGGAAGATCGCACCGATCAATGCCTCCAGTGCGTTGCCGGGCACACTGGTCTCATGGCTTCGGCCGATGTTGCTCTCCACCACTTTCTCGATCTCCACATGCTTGGCCAAGATGTTCAGCTGGTGCCTGCTCACCAGCTTGCTGCGCATGCGTGTGAGGAAACCTTCGCCCTGCTCAGGATACTTGTTGAAAAGGAACTGCCCGACCACCGCGTCCAGGATCGCGTCACCAAGGAACTCCAACCGCTCGTTGTTGGGCAGATCCGGCCGATCCTCGGGCACGGCGCTGCTGTGGCGAAGGGCTTGGCGATAGAGAGCGAGGTCACCGGGCGTGAGGCCGAGTTTCTGACGGCACCACGCGCGGATCCTACGCTCTTCGGGGTTCTTCGGCCGACTGAAAAGTGAGGCGAACAAGGTTGGTCTGCGAATTACACCGCCGATGGAGAAGATGAACAGGATGAACGCGGATAAAGTCCTGAGACGGATGCCGCCTTCCATCGGCGTCCATCTGCGTTCATCCAATCCATCTGCGGTTCGTTGGAGCGGCCACTGGCCGCGTATCAAGCGTGGTACTTCCGGAAGATCACCGCGGTGTTGTGGCCTCCGAACCCGAAGGTGTTGCTCATGGCGGCGTGTACCACACGCTTTTGCGCAGTATTGAACGTGAAGTTCAACTTCGGGTCGATCTCCGGATCGTCCGTGAAATGGTTTATCGTGGGAGGCACGATGTCGGTATGCACAGCCATGATCGCAGCTACGCCTTCCACGGCCCCAGCCCCGCCGAGGAGGTGTCCGGTCATGCTTTTCGTGGCACTGATGTTCAACCGGTACGCATCCTCCCCGAAAATGCGCTGGATGGCTTTCACCTCCTGTGGATCACCGATCGGCGTACTTGTGCCGTGCGTGTTGATGTAGTCGATGTCCTTCGGGCCCAAGCCCGCGTCCTGCATGGCGTGGCGCATGCACAGTTCGGCACCAAGCCCTTCCGGGTGAGGTGCCGTGATGTGATAAGCATCGCTGCTCATTCCACCGGAGATCACCTCGCAATAGATCTTGGCACCGCGGGCCTTCGCGTGTTCTAGATCTTCGAGGATCACGGCCGCGCCACCTTCTCCGAGCACGAACCCATCGCGGTCCTTGTCGTACGGACGAGATGCCGTTGCCGGGTCATCGTTGCGCGTGCTCATAGCATGCAATGCATTGAATCCGCCCACGCCCGCCTCGTAGATCGCCGCTTCACTTCCTCCGGCGACCACCGCTGTGCACGTGCCCAAGCGGATATAGTTGAAGGCGTCGATGAGCGCATTGTTGCCGCTGGCGCACGCGCTAACCGTCACATAGCTCGGTCCCCGCAGCGTATTCCGCATGCTGATGAGGCCCGCTGCGCTATCCGCGATCATCTTCGGGATGAAGAAGGGGTTGAAGCGCGGCGTGCCATCCCCTTTCCCGTAGCCGATGCACTCGTCCTGAAAGGTCTTCAAGCCCCCGATGCCGCTGCCCCAGATCACGCCGATGCGGTCGCGGTCCGTGCCTTCTGCCAGCAGCCCGCTATCCTTCAGCGCCTCGTCACTGCAGACCAAGGCGAATTGCGCGAAGGGATCCATCTTTCGGGCTTCCTTCCGATCGAAGAAGTCCTCGGGGTTGAACCCTTTCACCTCACAGGCGAACTGCGTCTTGAACTTGCTGGCGTCGAAGCGCGTGATGGGCGCGGCTCCACTACGGCCGCTCACGAGGCCCTCCCAGTAATCCTTCAGGGTATTACCGAGGGGAGTGAGCGCGCCCAGACCGGTGACAACCACGCGTCTGAGCTGCATGCCGCAGTACGATTACTTCGCGTTCTTCTCCACGTAGTCCACAGCCTGACCCACGGTCTGGATCTTCTCGGCCTGGTCGTCCGGGATGGCGATGTTGAACTCCTTTTCGAACTCCATGATGAGCTCGACGGTATCGAGGCTGTCAGCGCCAAGGTCGTTCGTGAAGCTCGCTTCCGTGGTCACTTCGCCCTGGTCAACCCCGAGCTTGTCCACGATGATCGCGATGACCCTTGACTTGATATCCGACATGTCCGTTCGTTTTAGTGAGGCTGCAAAGGAAAGAGAAAAACCAAAGGCACAAGAGATGCTGGGTGGAGGGCCGGAATCGGTTGGTGTTCAGGCCCGAAGGTGGTGGTTGTGGGGTCCGGGACGGATTAAACGCACGCTGATCGGTACACCTCCAGGGTATTCCGGGCCATGCGGTCCCAGCCGAATCGCCCCCGGTTCACCGCCCCCTTATGCACCAATGCGGCGTAAGCAGCCCGGTCGGTGATCAACTGGAACAAAGCATTGGCCACGGCTTCCGGATCTTGCCGATCCACATAGCATGCGCCCTCCCCGCCTACTTCGCGCAGCACCGGGATATCCGAGCATACCACGGGAATATCCATGGCCTGTGCTTCAACTATCGGGAGACCGAATCCCTCATAACGGGTAAGGAAAAGAAAGAGGTCCGCATCGCGGTAGATATCCTGCACCGTTTTCGCCATGCCATACGGCCGCATCTCCACCGCGCCTTTGAGAGCGCCGGTCTCCATGCGTGCCTTCAACATGTCGTAGTAGGTCTGGTCGTTGTTGAAACCGTGCATGACCAAACGGGCCCGGCCTTGTAGTTCGGGATGATCGGTAAGCAAGTGATCGAATGCCTCCATGGCCTGGAGCTGTCCTTTGTAGGGCATCACTTTGGCCACGTAGAGCACGGTGAACGGCCGCTCGGTATGGTCCGAAGCGGGTGCGGCAAGCGGCAGGTCCACGCCGTTGTGGATAGCCCTTACGTGGGCGTGCGTACGGGGGAAGCGTTCCATGGCTTCTTGGCGAATGGCTTCACTCACGGTGATCACCGCATGGCTTTTCGCGAAGCACACACGCGTTATCTGGCTGAAGTAGCGGCCGGCCATCCCCAGCGGAAGTCCTTCCTGCTCCTGCATGAATTCACCATAGAAATCATGCACGGTTGTAATGCGCCTGGCAGGAAGCAGGATCGGCGTTTCCGTTGCGAGCTTGTGCAAAGCGCGCGCGCGGAAGACCAGACACAGCACCGGAAGCACCACGTGTATCCAGAGCAGGCGGAGCAACGTGCTGCCGCCGAGGTCTGGACAGCGATGCAGGCGCACCCGCTGCAGCCCCTGGAAGAAGGCGAGCTGTTCGCGATTGATCAAACAATGCACTTCCACCTGGCCATGATCCAAGCGATCGAGTTCGCGAACGAGGTGCATGGCATGCGTCCAGATCCCACTGCCGGAGCCTCCTTTTCCTGGGCGGATCGGCACCAGGTCGATCAATACGCGGTGTTCGCTCATTTCTCGTCGGGCCATTTCGTCGGGGCCTTTTCCACGCTGAACGCACGACGCGACCCGGTACCGTCGCCTTCGTAGAGCGAATACTCGATACGGCCTGCGCCGTAGGCTCCATGCAGGAATTTCTCGGTCAGGCGCATGGCCGTCAAGGGCGCACGCAAAGTCTTGGCCCAGTGGGGTGCCTCATTGTGGAGCATGACCGCTTCGCGCTTGGCCCCTTCAGTCCAACTGAGATTTCCACCGGTGAAGGTGAAGGCGGCAAGTGGCGCGGGGAGAGTAGCGGTGCGAGCTCCGCTCTTCAAAGCGCGCAGGATGAGGTCGTGATCACCAAGATTGCGGAAGCGTGTGTCGAAGCGGAGACCCTCTTTCCAAAGTTTTCCGCGGAAGAAGGTCGCACAACTCAGGTTGTAGAGGTGGGAGGTCGCAACGTAGGCGTAGCGGGCCGGGTACGGCTTGCGCAGGGCGAGCAGGCTGTTGTCCGGCCGCACGAGCAAAGCAGCGCCGAACAGGATGTCGAGTTCGGGCTTCGCACGAAAGGTCTCCAGGACCTTGGCCAATGCCCCCTCCAGGTATTGCTCATCGCAGTTCAACCAGGCCACCACATCGCCGCTGGCGGTAGCGAAGCCCTTGTTCAGCGCATCGTACATGCCCGCATCCTTTCCGGAGAAGTAACGGAATGATGGACCAGCTATCGGTGCGGACTCGGCTGCTGCGATCGGGTGAGCGACGTGCGCGAGCCATTCCGGAGTGCCGTCGGTGCTGCCCCCGTCGGCCACGATGTGTTCCACCTCAACTCCCCGTTGATCCACCACTGAAGCCCGGGCGCGCTTCAGATAGGCCAGCATATTGAAGCTGGGCGTGATGATCGAGATGCGCATACGTCGGGCGAGGCAGCTAGTACAGGCGACGAAGAGAATGGATTTCGGCTATTGCCCCGTCGAGCCATCGCTTCGTGTATGAACGACGACATACCAACAACCCGCAGAGTGAGTGCCGCACCTTTTCGGACCTTTGACCCATGACGCGCGTGGCTATCCTCGCTTCGGGTTCGGGCACCAACGCCCAGCGGCTCATGGAGCACTTCCGTTCGCATGCGCATGCGGAGGTGGTACTGGTCGGTTGTGATCAACCGAAAGCCAGGGTGCTCCAGCGCGCATGGGATGCCGGGGTTCCCAGCTACTTGTTCAATGGGGCACAGTTGCGGGACGGTACCGTGCTCCGCGAATTCCAAGGTCACCGCATCGACCTGATCATCCTCGCTGGCTTCATGCGTTTGATCCCTGTTGAAATGGTGCGCGCCTTCCCCCAGCGCATCATCAACATCCACCCGGCGCTGCTGCCGAAATTCGGTGGCAAGGGAATGTACGGCCACCATGTGCATGAAGCGGTGATCGCGGCGAAAGAGACCGAGAGCGGCATCACGATCCACTACGTGAACGAACGGTACGATGAGGGCGAGCACATCGCGCAGTTGCGCTGCCCCGTGCTTCCAGAAGACACGCCCGATTCATTGGCCGAGCGGATCCATGAGTTGGAACACGCGCACTACCCGGCCGTTGTCGAGTCCGTGGTTTCTTCACTTGGCCAATAAGGAGCGGCGCAATCCGCACATTTGTCGCACATGTTGGACCCCACCGAGATCGGCAAAGCCTTCCTGATCCTCTTCGCGGTGATCGACGTGATCGGGGGCATCCCGATGATCCTGCAGGTGCGCCAGCAGGCGGGAGTGATCTATCCGCTGCGGGCCACGCTGGTGAGCTTGGGCATCATGCTCGTCTTCCTGTTCGTTGGGGAGAAGATCCTGGGACTGGTCGGCGTGGATGTGAACTCCTTCGCGGTGGCCGGGGCCTTTGTGCTCTTCTTCATCGCCTTGGAAATGATCCTGGGCGTGAAGCTCTTCAAGGAGGACCACAGCGCGCCGGGCCTGCCCAGCAGTGACCCGAAGGTCTACAGCATCGTGCCGCTGGCCTTTCCGGTGATCGCCGGGGCGGGCACCATCACTACCCTGCTTTCCCTGCGTGCCGAATTTCACCAGGTGAACATCGCTGCGGCCGTCGTGCTCAATATGATACCGGTGCTGCTGGTGTTGTTCTTGACGAACCGGATCGAACGCTTGCTCGGGCGCGTGGGCCTCATCGTGCTGCGCAAGGCCTTCGGTATCATTCTGCTGGCGATCGCGGTGAAGCTCTTCGCTCAGAACATCACGCACTTGTTCCCGGACCCTGCTCCATGAAAGTGACGATCTACACGGACGGCGCGGCGAGCGGAAACCCCGGCCCCGGCGGCTACGGTGCAGTGCTCGAAGCGGGCAAGTTCCGGCGCGAACTCTGGGGTGGTTTCCGGCGCACCACCAACAACCGCATGGAACTGCTGGCCGTGATCACCGCGCTCGAAGCCCTGAAGAAACCCGGCATGGAAGTGCTCGTGGTGAGCGATAGCAAATACGTGATCGACAGCGCGGAGAAAGGTTGGGTGTTCGATTGGGAGAAGAAGAATTTCGCCAAGAAGAAGAACCCCGACCTCTGGAAGCGATTCCTGGTGATCTACCGGCAGCACAAGGTGAAGTTCCAGTGGATCCGTGGGCACAATGGGCACCCACAGAATGAGCTGTGCGATCGGCTGGCGGTGGCAGCGCGGGAGCAACGGGATCTGCCGGCGGATGAGGTGTATGAACAGTTGGGAGAAAGCGAAGGCCTATTTTCGGCGAACTGATGGCCAAGCTCTACGCAACGATCAATTCCGGCAAGGACCCGCTCGTATTGGAGCGCGCCACACCGAACGCTCCTTGGTCCATCACCGGGCAGCAACCCGACCTGGTGAAGACCGGCCCCGGCCAATACAGCCTGGTGCTCAGCGGCCGCAGCCACCGCGTGCTGGTGCTGAAAGAGGACAAGGAGAACAAGACCGTCCGCATGCGCATCGGCGCATCCACCTACACGGTGCAACTGGAGGACGAACAAGCGCATCTCATCCACGCGCTCGGCTTGGACAGGTCAGCTAGCGCGGCAGTGAAGGAGATCAAGGCGCCGATGCCCGGCCTGGTGCTGAAGCTGCTGGTGAAAGAGGGCGACGTTGTGAAGAAGAACGACCCCGTGCTCATCCTCGAAGCGATGAAGATGGAGAACGTGATCAAGAGCCCCGGCGAGGGCACGGTGAAGAAGATCCACGCGCAGGAGAAGACGGCGGTGGAAAAGGGGCAGTTGTTGGTGGGGTTCTGAACCGCAGATTTCGCCGAACGCGCCGAATAGACGGGCCTAAGAACGAATCGTCACAGCGAATCCCTCGTCTGCTCCCTCGCCCTCGGCAAGCTTGCCGGAGGACAATGCAATCATTGCTTCTCCCTCGAAGACCAGTTGGAATTCTTCCCGGTCCGGAGATGCTCCGAACCCCATAAGGCGCTTGCCCAACAAAGCGTTGAGCGACGGGTCCAATTCTTCGATGCCGCGGATGCACCATTCGATCCTGACCTCCCCCTCACCAATAGCCTGGCGCGCTTCCGGAGGATGTTCATTGATGAACCAAGCGCCCGCATCGTCGAAGATGCTTAGCCATTTCCCGAAGTCAAGATACAACCTGTATACCCCCGGAGACCAAGCGCCATCAAAATGGAAGGTCTCCCATTTCACATCACGCAAGGCATAGCCAACGAACCGCTCAAGGTGGTCCGCATGGTGAACATCCCACACAGGCATCGGTTCCTTTCAAGAGCTTACTCCTCCACCAGCTCGATATCGAAGTCCACCAGGTCGATGAACTGCTGGATGCGGCGGTCAATGTCCTCGCGGCTGATCTCCAACAAGCGCTGGATACCGAACTTCTCACAGCAGAAGCTGGCGAGCGAAGAGCCCACGATGATGGCGCGCTTCAGGTTGTCGAAGCTGTGGTCCTTGGTGTGCGCGAGGTAGCCGATGAAGCCACCGGCGAACGTGTCGCCCGCGCCAGTGGGGTCGATGATGTCTTCCAATGGAAGTGCAGGAGCGAAGAACACGCGGTCCTCGCTGAAGAGCAATGCACCGTGCTCACCCTTCTTCACCACGAGGTACTTCGGGCCCATGGTGAGGATCTTGTTGGCGGCCTTCACCAATGAATGCTCGCCGCTCAATTGGCGCGCCTCGGCGTCGTTGATGGTGAGGATGTCCACGCGGGCGATCACTTTCTTGAGCTCGTCCATGGCGCTGTCCATCCAGAAGTTCATGGTGTCCATCACCACGAGCGCGGGGTCCTTCACTTGGTCCAGCACCTTGCCCTGCACCTTCGGGTCGAGGTTGCCGAGCATGAGGTACTTGGCCTCTTGGTAATCCGGGCTGAGCTTCGGGTCCAGGTCGAGCAACACGTTCAAGCGCGTTTCCAGCGTGTCGCGCGTGTTCATGTCGTAGTGGTAGCGCCCGGCCCAGAAGAAGCTCTCCTTGCCTTTGAGGATCTCCAGCCCGGAGAGGTCGATTCCCTTGCCGCGCATGGTGGCCATAACCTCCGGCGGAAAGTCATCGCCCACCACGCTGACCAGTCCCAGCTTGTCCGTGTAGAAGGATGCAGCCAGCGAGATGTAGGTGGCGGCTCCGCCAACGACTTTATCGGCCTTGCCGAAGGGGGTTTCGATGCGGTCGAACGCGACAGTGCCTACGGTAACGAGCTGCATGGGACGAAGTTGGAATGGGGTTAAAGCGGCGGCAAAGATGGAAGGAATACGCGCGGCCTTGCCGGGATCCGCTGGCTGCCTACATTTGCCGTCCCTTTGCAAGAGGGGTACCTTCCCTGGTAGCTCAGCTGGTTAGAGCACATGACTGTTAATCATGGGGTCGCTGGTTCAAGTCCAGCCCGGGGAGCAGAAGAAGGGCCGCTAAGTGCGGCCCTTCCCTTTTTAGGATGAAACCGCCGCCGAAGTGGAAGACCGCCATACTGGTGTGGCTGGCCATTTATCCCAGTATCACCGTGTTGTTCCTGTTTTTCGGGGATCAGCTGCTGGCCTTGCACCCGATGCTGCGCACCTTGGTGCTCACGCTGATCCTGGTGCCCTTGCTCGTCTTCGTGCTGCTGCCGCTGATGCACAAGCTATTTGCTGGTTGGCTGCACCGCTGAGGGTTCATCCTTGGCATCGAAGATGAATTTGTAGCCTGGCTTGCCCACGTAGCCCTTGATCTCTTCGGCGGTTCCTGGCCGCTGGGTAACTCGAGCGGCGGACAGTCCCTGCGCCTGCAAGTAGGCTATCACTGCGGTTTGTCTCGCTGATTCGAGCTCTGCGCCCCGGATCTTCAAGGCGTCAAGTCCCGCGATAGCCACGCAGCGTTGGCGCTCACCCTGGCCTGCGGTGGCAGGGGATCGTTCGTTCAGGAGGCCGACGAAAAGAGAATCCCTCGTGCTGAGAGCCAAGATGCGGGCACTGTCCTCCGCGCTGATCGTACCGCTGATCTTCAGGAACTGCTGCTTCACGAGGAAGGCGGCCAGTTCCTCTTCTTCTTCACGCGGATCCACCAAGGGCACGAGCGCTACAACAAGGCTCGGTTTCGCTTCCAGGCCTTTAGCTAATTGGTCCAAGGTTTTTCGCTGGGCTTTGCCCACCCCGGTCTGGAGCAGGTCGAAGCGGACGGTTTCCAGTTCCGCATCATCACCAGCGCCGAAAGCGCGGCCGATCAGGTTGCCGGGTGCGGAAACCGCCTTCACCAGCAGGTTTTTGAGCACTTGCCAGATGATGGGCCACGGCTTGAACTGCGGATCATAGATGTCGCCTTCCACCGGCACATCCAGGTCGATGTTGCCCTTCACGTCCTTGAGGAGACCCACGGCCAAGCGCATGGGCAGCACGAAGATCTCCGGGTCGTGCGCGTCCACCTTTTTACCCACCTTCATCTGCTGGGCTTGGAGGTGGTTCTCGCTGTTGATCTTGCCTTCGGCGATGTGCGTATGGCCGGTGTAGGACATGGTGCCTTGCTCGAATGGATGCGCGGCGTACCAGCGACCATAAGCGTCCAAGTCAGCAAGGGCGAGGCCTTCCACCTCCATTGTGGCGTCCACGTTTTTGAAATTCTTCGGATCGAATTTGAAGGCGCTGGTGAGTTTGCCCTTGCCGTTCAGCACGGCCGAAGCGTCGAAGTCCACGCTACCGGCTTCGCTGTTCATGCGGGTACTGCGTACGGCGAGATCGCTGAGCGTGTAGCGGAAGGGCCGCTCTGGCGTGTAGTCCTCGAGAACGAGTTCGCCATTGGTAAAGGCCAAGCTGTCGGCGTTGTACTCGTTGGCCACAAGGTCCTGCCCGAGCATGCGGATGTAATCAGCGAGCATCACGAAGACGTTGTCCTCACTGGCGGCGAGCGTAACGGTGGTATCGCCTGCGGTGGCGGTGCTGTCGAGCTTCAACACCTTGCCCCAGGTCTGGCTGCCATCGGCCCACATCTGGAAACGTGTGTGGAAGCCATCTACCACGATGCTCTTCAGGTCGAAGTTGTCGCTCTTCGCATCGAGCGTGTCCAAGCGCACGCTCGCGGATCTCAATCCGATGAGCGGCTCACCCTTGGCATCGGTGATGTCCACTCCGTTCATGCCGAGTTCCGCACGTACGGCGAGTTCGTTGTCAGCGGCCCAACTATCGCGCAGATGCAGGTCCAGATCCACTTCGCCCTTCAGCGCGGTGGTGTGCATGAAATCCTGCAAGTAGGGTAACAGTTGCGGCAGGGCGAACTTGCTCAGGTCGGCATCGATGGCGTAGAACGATCGCTCCGTATCGATCATGAAGCCGCCCTTCAAGTTCCCGCCCTTGGCCAAGGCCAGTGACAGGTCGAAGTCCATGCGGGCACTCTCGCTGGTGATGCGGTTGCACGAGGCGTTGAGGTCCTTCACCTGGGCGGGTTCCTTCAAAAGGTCCATCGCGTACACGATGCGGCCCTCCGAGAGTTGGATGTCCTCCATGCTGAAGACCACGGGTACCGTGTCCGCAGGATCCGGGGCCGTGGTATCCGCACCGCCGAGTTCCAGCAGATCACTGAAGTTGAAGCGGTCGCCGTTCTGGGCGATGTGGACATACGGCTTCTCGATGCGCAGCTCGTGGAAGCGCCACTGGTTGCTGCGGAAGGCTTTCCAGAGGTTGCTCTTCACCTGGATCTTCTCCCAGCTCACGAAGATCTCCTCGCTATTCGGCTCGGTGCAGATAACGCCGTGTACGGAATAGGTGAAGGTGAAGGGATTCAGCACAATGCGTTCGATGCGCACTTGCCGGTTGATCCACTCCACGCTGTGGTCCTCTATGAAGCGCTTCAGCAGGTAGGGCAGGAAGAACGCGACCGCCAAGAGCAGCGCAGTGAGCAAGGTGCCGAACACCGTTAGGCGCTTGCGCCAATTGGTCTTCTTCGGGGCCTTCTCATTGGTGCTCATCGTGCGGGCAAAGTTCATCGGCGACAGCGGGAAAACAAGAACCTGCCGACCTCAGGGTGTAACTACCGGTCGTAGTGGTACCTGCATTGGATAATGCTGAGCCGTTGGTTTTCTCCTGAACCGGAAACAGCATAGACAAGCCGGTGTTCATCATCGATCCTTCGCGACCAGCAGCCCTTGAGCGCCCCTTTCAACGGTTCTGGTTTGCCTGTTCCCGTGAACGGATGTCGTTGGCATTGCACAAGGAGTTCTCGTATGCGCTGGGCTTTGCCCAAATCGGCATCCAGCCAATAGAGAAAGTCAGCCCAGCCGTTCGGCGTGAACTCGATCCTCATTTCTGGGTTGCCTTCCGCTTGGCCAATAGCTCATCGATATCAGCAGAGCCGACCGTTGTCGTGTTTCCTGCTTGCAATTGTTCGATCGACGCGAGCAAGTGTTCCCGATTCGCCTTGGAAGCGAGCAGGTTGTTCGTCTCGGTCAAGGCATTGTAGGTGGCCAAAGACATGATCACTACCGCATCCCTCTCATCGCCACGTGATACGATCAGGGTTTCCAAGGAGGTGGAAACCCTGTCCAAGTAGTCCTTCAACTTGGTGCGAAGGGTACCTGCTGTTACAGTGGTGAGGGCCATGGGTGAATCATTCTGGGTGAAACACAAATGTACGTGTGTTTGTACGAAAATACGTACATATGGTTGAACCTGGTCTGTTGTACATCACAAAACAAGGAGCGGCCCCTCTTGCGAAGGACCGCTCCTGATCTGTGAGGATGTGCTCAGGCGGCAGCACGCAGTTGTTCTGGGTCGATCTGCTCGGTGCGCACTTCGGGTTTTGCACCCACCATGCGGAAGTCGTTCAGCACGATCTCCGTTACGAAGCGCTTCAGCCCATCCTTGGCCAAGTAGGAGCGGTGTACCAAGCGACCTTCCAGAGCTATACCGCTGCCTTTGCGCACCAGTCGCTGCACGGCATCAGCGGTTTGGCCCCAGGCCACCACGGTATGCCACTGGGTATCCGTCACCTTTTCGCCTTCGCCATTGGTGTAGGTCTCGTGGGTAGCCACGGAGATGCGGGCCACCTTGCGGCCCTTGGCCAATTCGCGCACTTCGGGGTCGAAGCCACAGTTGCCGATAAGCCGTACGGTGTTGCTGATCTTGTTCGTCATGGTCGTAGGTGTTGGGTGGTGAAGTGATTCGTTATAGGAACCGGCGTTGTTGTCGATTTCCGTCGGCAAACCTTCACCCCGCTTCTTTCTGGATGCGGTCAACATTGCGTTTGTAGGCGGGTATAATCGTTTGTCTGACGGGAGGTGGAACCGTGGATTTCGCAGATGACGCAGGTGGGACGTGGGAACTGGACGCGGATCAGCGTCATTGATCAGCCCTGGGAATGTGGCCGTCGATTTCACCGATTTCCACCGCTGAATACGAAAAGGACCGGTTGCTCCGGGGCTGAACCAAGGAGCGGGCTCATCCTCCACCTCCATACCTTGCTCGTGGCCAAAACCCTCAGGCAGCGCGTAGGCAGTGGGTCAACGTCTTGCCGCCGGAAAGGCCCTTATCGAGTTGCGTGAGCTGACCGAACGCGAGCTGGTGGAAGGATGCCAGCGCGAGGACCGACGTATCCAGGAACTCCTGTACGGACGGTTCGCACGGCGTATGTACGCCGTGTGCTTGCGCTATGCCCGCCACCAGTTGGAAGCTGACGACCTGGTGCAGGAAGGCTTCATCCGCGTGTTCGACAAGCTCCCCGGCTTCCGCATGGAAGGCTCGCTGGAAGGCTGGATCCGCCGGATCATGGTGCACACATGTATCAACCACTACCGCAAGAAGGCGTTCCAGAACGAGAAGTTCGGCTTGGAGCACGTCCCGGACACCCCAGTGGGGCCCATGGCCGTGGAGCATTTGGGGGAGGCTGAATTGTTGGCCCTAGTGAAGGAGCTTCCAGACGGCTACCGAATGGTCTTCAACATGTTCGCCATTGAAGGGTATGACCACAAGGAGATCGCCGAACTGATCGGTTGCGGGGAGAGCACCAGCCGCAGCCAGCTGGCCAAGGCGCGGCGCATGCTGCAAGACCGGATAACGAAACAAGAAAGACCCGTACATGAACGGAAAGCATCCCATTGACGACCTCTTCGCGCGCAGCCTGCGCGATGCCGAAGCCACGCCGCCGCCCGCGGTGTGGGAAGGCATCGTGCGCGAGCGCGGCATGGCCCGGCCAGCACCGGCTGATGGAACCGCCAAAACGCGGAGCCGTGGGCGTTGGGGCTTGGCAGCGCTCCTTCTTTTGTTGATGGGCGCAGCGGGTTATTGGGCCGTGAGCCCTGAACGCACGGGCGCAGCGGCTGGGCATGTAACTGAACAATCTTCACCGGGCGGGGAAGGGAAGGCGGGCAATGTGGGTGCTAGGCAAATGGATACGGAACAGGGGCTGCCACGGCCGAACGATGCGAGTGGGCAACCTGTGATCACTGATCGAACCAACAGGCAAGTGGTCAAACAAAAAGAACCTGTCACCTCCTATGACGCCAAGGCCCCGATAGCGCAACGGGCGGGTGCGGCAGCGAACAGAGAAGCACCAGCGAAGAAGGACCTCAATGCCGCAAGACCTGATGGTCGCACAGGTCCTCAACCAGCAAAACCGGTTACAACAGCAAGCGCCTCTTCCAGTGGCCGGCTGCATGCTGGTCCGAAAGGGAACACGTCTCGTCCAGCAGTGAACAAGGTGAAGGGCGATGAACCCGGCTCCGGCTCCGCGAACGATGCGCCGCCCGATCCAACATCTGAACTGCCCGTCGTGTCGAATGGTGCGCAGGGCGTAAAAATCCATGAAGCAGTTTCGGACCCCATGGCGCAAAGCTCAACCGGTTCGACCTCGCGCACGACATCGGATGTCCACCTGCCCAAGTTGGCGAGCCTGGTCACACCCTTCGCGAACAACGCCGCATGGCCGCCGGGACCGATCCTGAAAGGCGACTCCGCGGCAGCCTATGTGATCAGCAAAGGCCATTGGTGGATCGCCCTGCATGCGGAGGGGTCCCTTCTGGATGGCGAATGGCGCGGCAGTGGTCGGGAAGTGAGCGAATTGAATGCGGGTGAGACCTGGCTCGACCAGAAAGGCTTCGGCATCGTGGCAGGTCGCTCCTGGCTGGACCGTTGGGCCGTGGGGCTGGGGTTGAGCGCCACCCGACAGCGTTCGCGTTTCCTTCGCAGCGAAATGGAAGGCGGGCAGGTCGAAACGGTGGTTGATACCACCTGGATCGCCACACCGATGGGAATGCAGACGAACTACACCTGGGACATCGTAGAAACCTTGGTGGTCGAGCCCGGTGTAGCGCGTGACCTGAGTGCTACCAACACCTATACCCGGCTGCGTATCGCGCCGGAGGTGATCTATGAATTGCTCGGCAAGAAGCGAACATCACTGTCGGCGCGGCTTGCGCCGTTGATGATGCTGGATCTGGGCCGCAAGGGAAGAACGGTGGTTCCCGTGACAACAACAGGTACGCCCGAAACGAACACGCTGACCACGGGTACGCTCGCTCTGGAGAATGCCTCGCTCGATGAGCGGTTCCCCGCAGCCTTCGCGATCGCTTTCTCCCTAGAGGCCAGCTATCGCCTGCATGAGCGTTGGGCCCTGAGCGTACTACCGACCTACACGTATTGGCTACCGCGGAATGAAGGTGCGGTGCCGGTCTTGTCCATGAACGAATTGGGCGGGGCCTTGCGCTTGCGCTATGACCTTCGCCACCAGGAACGCCGGAAAAAATGAACGATCAGCAACGAACAAACGGCGCGGTTCGGAGACGGCTCTTGAGCGGTCTTTGGCTCTTGGGCGCTCTTGGGGTGTATGGCCAACAATGCCCGGGGCTGAAACCCGCCTTCGCATGGGCGAATGAGGGTTCCGCCATCGTCTTTACAGACCTTACCGAAGGGGAGATCTCCGATCGGGCATGGTACTTCGGTGATGGTGATTCCGCGAGTGGCGCGTCCGTCACCCACCAGTACACGTTCGCTGATGTGGACACGGTGCGATTGAGTTTTTGGTCGATGGGCTGCCCATTCCAGGTGGAAGCGGTAGTGGCCCACGGCGGGGAGAGCGATGCGTGCGACTCCCAGATCAGCTCCTCCTTCGTAGCGGAGCAGCTTTGGAACAACACCTTGCTCTTCGAAGGCCAGGACCAGGGCGACGGTTCCCTCATGCTCCATTTCTGGGCCTACGGCGATGACAGTATCAGTATCGTTCCTGTCGACACGCATTTCTACGCGCTGCCCGGGGCGTACGATGTGACCCATTCGATCGCCACGCTGGACAGCCTCTTCCAGACGGGCTGTGTGGCAGGCAGCGTTCAGCGCGTCTTCGTTGACGGCAATACGAGCACGTGTGATTCTTCGGTATTCCTGGACCTGTCGGCGGCGATCGACGGCAACCTCCTCCTCGCGAATGCGAACACGGTATTTTTTGATGAGGGGCTGATCCTGTTGGGCTGGTGGTGGAGCTATGGGGACAATTCCAGCGATATCACCAGCGGTCCTGGCATGGAGCACCTTTACCCGTTCAGTGGTGAATACCAGGTCTGTGTGGAGGTGCAGGTGGTGGACTCCGCTACGTCCGACTCCTGCTATGCGCGTGCGTGTACCACAGTGGTCGCGCCTCCGTTGGTGGGCGTGGAAGAGGCCGTGGCCCCTGCGGCCCTTCGCGCCCGCCCCGTTCCCTGTGGTGACGAGGTGTGGGTCGAGG
>JANOPI010000315.1:0-19566 GCA_031421755.1 Flavobacteriales bacterium
GAGGCCCACCGGTTCGAATCGGATGTTCGTCGCGAAACGCGCACGTAGCTCGGATCCACGCTCAAGGGCACTCTTGAGCTCCGGTAGGCCGGTACGGATCATCTGATCGATGGATCGGAGCAATTCGTCCTCTCGAGCCGCGGTTCGACGCAATTCCCCGCGTCGGAGATCCAGCCCGATCACATCCCTAGGCATGCCTGCGGCCAATTCATCCCGCCGCTGCCGCAACTCCAGCAATTGTTCGAGCCGCGTCCGCAATTCGTCCAAGTACGGGTAAAGCTTTCTCTCCTTGTAATGCGCGTCGATACGTTGGACATAGGCGAGGAGACGGTAGTGGTCCGCCTCGCTGTCACCAGGCCCCCACATCCAGTTGGCAGGCCCTTGTCCCGTCCAGTCCGATCGCTCCATTGGTGGCAGAAGAACGTTGATGTTCAAAAAAAGTTCCTTCCAGAAAGGATGCCGACGAGGTGACAACGGCGACTTTCGCCGTCACATCGGAAAGTTAAGCACGCATGACCTCCTTCCCCAAACCCCTCGCTCCGTTCATCCTCATGGTCGTGTTCACGGCCTGCGTTCCTTCCAGGAAGTACGAGGAGCTTCAGACCCGCTATAAAAGCACCCAGGAGAGCGAGGCCACCGCCTTGGCGAAAGCTCAGCAAGCTGAAGCGACCATGAAAGAACAGGCCGCCGGCATGGAAGATGTGGTGAAGCGCAAGTCAAGTCTGGAGCGGGATACCACCATCCAAGGAACCAGTCTCCGCAGCATGACCCTGCAGTACGACAAGATCAACAAGCTGAACACCGAATTGCTCGAGAAGTACAACTTGTTGCTCGCTGGAGACCGCAGCGAGAACCGCAAGCTCCTCACAGACCTTGAGGCCACCCGATTGCGGTTGCAGGCACAAGAGGATTCGCTCAGCGCCTTGGGCAGGTCTTTGGGTGATCGCGAAGCCAAACTGTCCGACCTGCAGAAGGAATTGGCCACCAAGGATGCTGCGATGAAGGCCCTCAAGGACAGGGTAACCGCTGCGCTATCCGGTTTTGAGGGGAAAGGACTGACCGTTACACAGAAGGACGGCAAGATCTACGTGAATCTGGACAACAAACTCCTGTTCAAGAGCGGCAGCACCACGGTGGAGGGCGAGGGCAAACAGGCGCTCACCAATTTGGCCAAGGCTGTGGAAAGTGAGAAGGACCTTAGCATTCTGGTAGAAGGGCATACCGATACGGACAAGATCCTGCCGGGCGGAAGCATGAAGGACAACTGGGACCTGAGCGTGCTTCGGGCCACCAGCGTGGTACGCATCCTGCAGGAAAGCAGTGCCATCGACCCCAAGCGTGTGACCGCGGGGGGCCGTGGCGAGTACGTTCCAGTGGACCCGAACGACAAGGGGAAGAACCGCCGCATCGAGGTGATCCTGTCCCCGAACCTTGAAGCCCTCTACAAGCTCGTCAACGAGTAGCCAAGAAGCGGTCAGCTGAGCGATACTTCGCTCATGCTCGTTTTCAACCATTCTCGGGCTTCGGCCTCGTCGCTGAAGATGGCGGTCCTGAAACTCTGCGGGAAATAGGCGAAGTACAGGCTGGCCATGCGCTCATGCATCACGCTTGTGGCCGCGATGGCCAGGAAGCGTGTGCAATCCGCGACCGGCCGGTCCTTATAGTGGTCATGCGTCAGCAGGAGCATCTGGAAGTCCGCGTCTGGCGGGATCACGGCGAGAACGGCTTGGCCACCTTGGCCTTTGCACAAGCGTTCGCGCTCGGTGAGCACATCGCTTAGCCCGGCGGGGTCCAACGTCTGACCGGGCTTGTACCGGACCTCGAGCACGTTGTCAATGGTTCTCTCGATGGTGGCTTGGCGTGTTTCGATCAATTCGTTCATGTGCTTCGGTGATCAGAGCTGTCCGTATCGTATGCGCGCATACGGATCTTTCTTTCGGGCCGCGAATCTATCTGGGTCGTAGGGGCTTATAACCCACCAGGCGTTACGAAATGTGAATCGGGTGCAGGTTACCCACGTCAACCGAACAAATGCGCGAGCACCCCGTCCACACGGCCAACGGTAACCAGTTCGATGCCCGCGTCTTTGGGCAGGCCCTTGGTGCCTTGGGGAACGAAGATCCGCTGGAAGCCCAGCTTGGCGGCTTCAGCGATGCGTTGCTCGGTCCGGGGCACAGGGCGGATCTCGCCCGTCAACCCCACTTCTCCGCAGAACGCGGTATCGATCGGGATGGGGATATCAGCATTGGATCCGAGAATAGCGCAGACCACCGCCAAGTCGATGGCGGGCTCCTCCACGCGGAAACCGCCGGCGAGGTTCAGGAACACGTCCTTCTGCCCAAGGCGGAACCCGCACCGCTTCTCCAGCACGGCCAGCAGCATGTTCATCCGGCGCAGGTCGAACCCGGTCGCACTGCGCTGAGGTGTTCCATACACTGCGGAACTCACCAAAGCCTGTACCTCGATCAGCAACGGCCGCATCCCTTCCAGCGTGGCCGCCACACAAACACCGCTGGGGCGTTCACCACGATCACCGAGAAGCACACGACTGGGGTCCTCCACAACCGCGAGGCCACTACCACGCATCTCGTAAATGCCGAGCTCGTTCGTGCTGCCGAAGCGGTTCTTCAACGGACGCAGCAAACGGAAAGCGTGATCTCGGTCGCCCTCGAATTGCAGCACGCAGTCCACCATGTGCTCCAACACCTTGGGTCCAGCTATGGAACCGTCCTTGGTGATGTGGCCGATGAGCACCATCGGTATGTTCGTGGTCTTCGCGAAGCGCATCAGCTCGCTCGTGCATTCGCGCACCTGGCCCACGCTTCCCGGGCTCGCATCCAAGGCGGCGGTGTGCAGCGTCTGGATACTGTCGATAATCACCAGGCCCGGGCGAAGCGTTTCGAGCTGCTTGAAGATGTTCTGCGTGTTCGTTTCCGTAAGCACGTAGCAATCGCTCGCGGCGACCCCGCCATCATTCGGCTGCAATCGCTCGGCGCGCATCTTCACTTGTTGCTCGCTCTCCTCCCCGGAAACGTAGAGTGTCCGGATGCCCTTCACCCGTAAGGCGGTCTGCAGCATCAACGTGCTCTTGCCGATGCCGGGATCACCACCCATGAGGATCAAGGATCCGGGTACAAGGCCACCACCCAGGACACGATCCAGTTCACGGTCACCAAGCGGAATGCGTGGCCCGCTGTCCGCCGAGATGTCCTCGATGGCGATCGGCTTCGGCTTGCGATCGCGCACGCTGTCCGGAAGGCTGCGCCGTTCCTGCACGCGGTCCTGTACTTCTTCCACCAGCGTGTTCCATTGCTTGCAGGTGGAGCATTGCCCCAGCCACTGCGGGAAGGAAGCGCCGCAGTTTTGGCAGACGTAAGCGGAGCGGACCTTAGCCGCCATGGCGGATGCGCCGCACGAGTTCCGTCGTGGAGAAGCCATCCACCAGCTTCAGTGAACGAACTTCACCACCGAGTGCCTCCACCACGTCAGCACCGACGATCTGGTCGGCTTTCCAGTCGCCGCCTTTCACGAGTACGTCAGGGCCTACAGCTTTGATAAGGTCCAAAGGTGTGTCCTCCTCAAAGATCACGATGGCGTCCACGCAACGCAGTGAAGCGAGCACAAGCGCACGGCTGTCCTGATCGTTCAACGGCCGATCAGGGCCTTTGCCCAAGCGCTGCACGGAGGAGTCGCTGTTGAGGCCAACGATCAGACGGTCCCCTAACGCCGCAGCTTCTTCGAGGTACTCCACATGGCCACGGTGCAGGATGTCGAATACGCCGTTGGTGAACACGATGCGATCGCTCTTCAGCCGCCAGATGTTCGCCATGCGCACCAAGGCGATGCGGTCCAAGATGCGGGGGTTGGCGGGAGCTTGTGCGACGTCTGGGGTCATGCGACCGGTTTTTGCAGGGCCGTCAAAAGTAGCGACACGCCACCGAGCACGATGATCATCAGGGTTTGCGCCAGCCACAGCAGCCAACCCATGGCCAGTGCGTCAGGTCTCAACAATTCAGATCCGGCGGTGGTGTCCATGTACATGCCCACGGTCAACGCGACCAAGGCCGGATACACCCCGATGCCGCCTTGTACGAGCACGATGCCGACCGCTCCCATGATGAAGCCTGCGAGGATCCCGGCGAACGGTACATCCACCATCGTAGGAAGGCAATAAAAGCCGATCTTGAACATGGCCAGGTAGGCGCCCCAGATGAAGAGCGTATGCAGAATGAACGCGCCCTTCTGCTTCGTGCTGAGCACGGCGCGCAGTCCTTCACCGAAGCCGCGCAACAGATCCATCGCACGGGCACGCAACGCTGGGCGCGTGAAGACCAGATAGATGCCCACGGCCACCGCGAGGCCTATGGCGAGGAGGATGACCGTGAACCATGGGAACGCGCCTACGTCCGCAGGGCCTTGAGACGCACGGTATTGTGCGATCCGCGCTTGGAAGAGCTCCAATTTGTCCAGTTGGAACAGCACCGTAACGACCCCGATACCGGCCAGCATGGCCGTATCAACGACACGTTCCGCGAGAATGGTGCCGAAGCCCTGCTCGAAGGGTACCTTTTCGCTGCGGTACAAGGAAACACCCCGGCTCGCCTCACCCGCCCGCTGGATGAACATGTTCATGAAATAGCCGATCATCACGGCGTGGTAGCAATTCCAGAAACCGGGCCTGTGGCCCAGCGGGGACAACAAGTAACGCCACCGCCAGCCCCTGCTCACGTGCGCCAGCCAGCCCACGAGCGTAGCCAGGATCAGCCAGCGCATATCGGCCTGCCTGAACGCGGCGAACAGCTCGTCCTTCTGTGTGCCACTGAGGTCGTTGTAGGTCTTGAACACCAGCCACACGCCGATGCCCAGCGGTAAAGCGATCTTCAGGAAGTTGATCAGCGCCTTCTTCACGCCTTCAGCGTGTTGGTGCGCTCATCAGGGAAAATGATCACCGGCCGGAATGATCGGGCCTCTTCCACGGTCATGTGCGCGTAGGCCACCACGATGATCACGTCGCCGACGCCCACCTTCAGGGCGGCAGGGCCGTTCATGCAAACTCGCCGATCGCCGCGTTCGCCTTTGATCACGTAGGTCTCCAGGCGGTTGCCGTTGTTCACATTCAGCACCTGCACTTTTTCGCCTTCTACCAGACCACTCGCGTCGATCAGGTCCTCATCCAGCGTGATACTGCCGATGTAGTCCACGTTCGCCTCGGTCACGGTGATGCGGTGGATCTTCGAGCGGAGGACTTCGATGGTCATGTTCCAAGGCCGTAATGGGCCGCGAACTTACCGTGCGGACCGCCGCAGGGTGATGTTGTCAATGAGCCGCACGGGTCCGAGCCACGCGGCGATCAGGGCGACGGCCTCATCGCGGTCCCCCCAGTTTTCCAGTGGTTGCAAGCTCAGGGGGTCAGCGACCGCCAAATAATCGAGCTTCAATGACGGAAGCGTGGAAAGCAATATCAGACCATGGTCAAGACAATCATTGACAGAACGCTCGAAGGCGTGCTTCGCCACTTGGCTTAAACTGTGGTAAAGGATGGGGGCAACGGCCCGGTCGTGAGGACTCAACCGCGCGTTACGTGAACTGAGGGCGAGGCCGTCCGCTGCCCGCAGGGTTTCGCATGGCACAATGCGTTCGGGCCAGCGCAGGGTCCGGGCCACGTGGCTGATCACGGCCAATTGTTGTCTGTCTTTCTCCCCGAAGTAGGCCGCATCGGGCCGTACATAGTGGAACAAGCGCTCCACAACGTTCACCACCCCTTGGAAGTGGCCAGGGCGGGAGGGCCCTTCGAGCACCTCATCCAAGCCACCCAAGCTGAAGAGCCGTGGAATATGGTCCCGATAGATCGACGCGCTATCTGGAGCGAAAAGCATGTCGCAGCCCGCACCTTCCAATAGCTGGCGGTCTTGCTCCAACTGCCGGGGGTAGTGGCGCAGATCCTCGGGGTTGTTGAATTGCAGGGGGTTGACGAAGATGCTCGCACAAACGGCGGCACATTCCGCTTTCGCCCGCGCCACAAGGGCCAAATGCCCCTCGTGCAGGGCACCCATGGTAGGCACGAAGCCGATCGAGCGGCCTCCCCTCCGCATGGACGCGCTCCACTCCGCTGCTGCCGGGGCTTCTAGAATGAACCGCATGGTCCGGCTGCGCTCCGGTGCGAGAAAAGGCAAGATCCTTTTGTTGAAGAAGGCTCCGAATGTCTATACTTTTGTGGTCCCGTAATCCCCCGCATCCAGAATGACCTTGAAGAAAGCGAAAGTCCTCACCATCTCGCAGTTCATTGAACCCTTCACGGACGGCACTGAGATGGGGCGAGCGGCGCGTCAGTTGCCACAAGGCATGTTGGACCGTGGCAATGAGATCCGGGTGTTCATGCCCAAGTTCGGCAGCATCAACGAGCGCAGGCACCAGTTGCACGAGGTGATCCGCCTGAGCGGAATGAACCTGATCATCGACGATACGGACCACGCCCTGCTGATCAAGGTGGCCAGCGTACCCAGCGCCCGCATGCAGGTGTATTTCATCGACAACGAGGAGTATTTCAAGCGCAAGTCACTTACGCACGACGATAACGAGGTGTTCTATCCGGACAACGACGAGCGTGCGATCTTTTTTTGCCGAGGCGTTCTGGAAACCGTTCGCAAGCTGGGCTGGAAGCCGGACATCATCCACTGCCACGGCTGGATGACCGCTTTCATCCCTTTGTATGTGCGCCACTTCTTCAATGATGATCCGCACTTCGAGGACGCCAAACTGGTGTATACCGCCTACGACGAGCAGCCGGAGAACTTGGACAAGGACCTGGCGAAAAAACTTACCATGGAGGGCTTCAACAAGGATCTGCTGAAAAGCTTGGCTAAACCGACCACGGAGGACCTGAACAAGTTCGCCATGGGCCTCTGCGATGCGGTGGCCAAAGGCAGCCCAAAGTTGAGCCGCACTATGGAGAATGCCTTCAAGGCCACGGAAAAGCGCGTGCTCGCCTACGCTCCGGACGAGGAGCGCGTGGGTGCGCATGCGGACTTCTACCACGAGGTGCTGGAGGAAGCGCTGGTCTGAGCGTGGATCGGACCAACGGACAATTTCGCGCGCGGCCTTTCAACAAGGCCGTGCTGCTTTTCACACTGGCCATTGCCATTGGCTGCCAAAAGCCCGAAGAGGACATCGGCTTGGATGTGCTGCCGGATGACAGTGCTCTGGGAACGGTCGTCATGGACACGGCACGCATCATCGCGTGGACCGTGGAGCCCGAACCTGGCAAGACCAGTGCACTCAGCAGAAACGTATTGGGCAGCTACTTCGATCCGGATATGGGCCTGGTGACCGCGGGCCTGGTGACCCAGGTACGCTTGAGTACGAACAACGTAGGGGTCGGAGATACAACGACTGGGCGCGTATGCGATTCGTTGGTGCTATCGCTCGCGTACGACGCCACTTCCTTCGGCTACGGGAACCGGGACGCCCAAGGGTTCCGTGTCTTTCGCTTGACGGAGGACCTTTTCCTCGATTCGGTCTACTACAGTGATGACGTACCGGCCTGCACACCGAATGACCTCGTCACCGGGCCACGGCGCGTGTTCCCCATCGAGCCCTTCCAAGGTCCAACGATCGATGGTGATACGCTCAGCCCCCAATTGCGGTTGCCATTGGACGTGGCTCTTGGCCAAGAACTGCTCAACCAATGGGGCTTGGGTCCATTGGTCAACAATGATGCGTTCCTTCAATATTTCAAAGGTCTGTTGGTGATCCCGAATGCGGACGCCTCCATTCCCTACCAGCAGGCCGCGCTGTACTTCAACTTGCTGAACCCTGCCAGCAAACTCACCCTGTACTACCATAGTACGGCGGACACCACGAGCTTCGACTTCATCATCAATACCAGCTCCGTCCGCTATACGATCAGCCGCTTCGACCACGACCTCGCCTTGCAACCGGAACTGCCTCTGGCATTGGACGATACCGCCGCAGGGCAGCAGCGGGTCTATGTTCAAGCCTTGGGCGGCTTGCGCGGAGAGCTGCGTTTCCCGGGGCTGGAGAACTACGCTGCCAACGGTTACGGTGCCTTGGCGAAGGCCGAACTCATCATGCCCGTTGCCGGCAGCTACTTTCCGCTCTATGCTCCGCCATCGCAGATCTTCCTGTTCCGCAAGGATGAGGAGGGAGCGGATGCGGCCATCCCGGATCAGATCCCCAGCTCCAACCTCGTTGGCGGATTCTATGATGCGCAGGACCGGGTCTACCGCTTCACGATCACCCAATGGCTCCAAGGCGTGATCAACGGCACCTATCCGAACACCGGCCTTGGCATGATCTCCGGCAGCAACGGGGTTTCAGCGAACCGGGCCATACTCGCCGGACCGGAACACCCCACCGAGCGAATGAGGTTGCGCCTAACTTTCACCACTTACTGAACCTCAAACCGCATCCTGGCCATGCCGGGATGACCCAAGCATGTGCGGCATCGTTGGCTACATGGGCGACAAGGACGCCTACCCGATCCTGATCAATGGATTGCGACGCCTCGAATACCGGGGCTATGACAGTGCGGGTGTCGCGCTGCTCGACGGGGCGCAACTCAACGTGTACAAATGCCAAGGCAAGGTGAGCGACCTGGAGAGCCATGTGGTCGGGAAGAACCTGAAGGGGAATGTGGGTATCGGGCATACCCGTTGGGCCACGCACGGCCCGCCGAACGATGTGAACGCCCATCCGCACCAGAGCACCAGCGGCGATATCGCTTTGATCCATAACGGGATCATCGAGAACTACGCTCCCTTGAAAGAGGAGCTCAAGCACCGCGGCCACTCCTTCAAGAGCGATACGGATACTGAGGTGCTGGTACATCTGATCGATGACATCCAGCGCACCGAAAAGGTCGACCTGCCGGAAGCGGTTCGCTTGGCGCTCGATAGCGCAGTGGGCGCGTACGCCATCGTGGTGGTCGACCGCAAGAACCCGGATGTGATGGTGGCCGCACGGCGCAGCAGCCCCCTGGTGATCGGCATCGGCCAGAACGGCGACCATTTCATCGCCAGTGACGCCACCCCGATCGTGGAGCATACCAAAAACGTGGTATACTTGGAGGATGGTGAGATCGCGGTGATCGAACGCGGAAAGGGCCTGAAGATCCGCAACGTGAAGAACCAGGAGAAGACCCCGTTCATCACCGAACTGGAGATGCACCTGGAGGCCTTGGAGAAAGGCGGCTACGACCATTTCATGCTGAAGGAGATCCATGAGCAGCCTCGGAGTATCCGCGATTCCATGCGGGGCCGGTTGAACTTGGCACAAGGCGAAGTGACCCTCGGTGGCATCAAGGACTATGAGCAAAAGCTCATCAACGCCAAACGCATCATCATCGTGGGCTGCGGAACCAGCTGGCACGCCGGCCTGGTGGGGGAGTACCTGTTCGAGGATCTGGCGCGCATCCCGGTGGAAGTGGAATACGCCAGCGAGTTCCGCTACCGCAATCCGATCATCGGCGAGGACGATATCGTGATCGCCATCAGCCAAAGCGGCGAAACCGCGGATACCATGGCCGCGATCGAATTGGCGAAAGCACGCGGAGCCACTATTTTCGGGGTGTGCAACGTGGTGGGCAGCAGCATCGCGCGGATCACCCACGCAGGTTCATACACCCATGCCGGTCCCGAGATCGGTGTAGCGAGCACCAAGGCCTTCACCTCCCAAGTTACGGTGCTCACCTTGATGGCCTTGATGGTCGGCCACAAGAAGGGCACTATCACGGGCAGCCGTTTTTTCCGCCTGCTGAACGAGCTGGACGCCATCCCCGGCAAAGTGGAAGCCGTGCTCAAGACCGAAGCGCAGATCAAGTACATAGCGGACATCTACAAGGATGCTCGCAACATGCTTTACCTCGGCCGCGGCTACACCTTCCCAGTGGCGCTCGAAGGTGCCTTGAAGCTGAAGGAGATCAGCTACATCCATGCGGAGGGCTACCCAGCTGCGGAGATGAAGCATGGCCCGATCGCGCTTATCGATGAGGAGATGCCGGTGCTCGTGATCGCCACGAAGGGTGCCAGCTACGAGAAGGTAGTGAGCAATATCCAGGAGGTGAAGGCGCGAAAGGGCAAGATCATCGCCATCGTTACCGAAGGTGATACCGTGGTGAAGGGACTTGCGGACCACGTGATCCCCATTCCTGAAACTCCGGACGCCCTGGTTCCGCTTTTGTCGGTGATCCCCTACCAGTTGCTCAGCTACCACATCGCGGTGATGCGCGGCTGTAACGTGGACCAGCCCAGGAACCTGGCCAAGAGTGTTACCGTGGAGTGACCCCCGCGTCCCGCGGATGTGCCCACATCAGGATCCGGTCATTGTCCGTGTACCGAGACAGGTCCTTGGTGAACAGGATGTGCCCCAGATCGATGAGTACGAGCACACCAAAGCCCCCGAAGGTGAGCCCGTACAGCAGCGGTACTTTCGGTTTTGTCCCGAAGTAGACCCGATGCGCCCCGAAAGGGCCCAGCGTGAGCGCCAGCCCTGCGGCCAGTGCCCGGCTCAACTCAGGTGATGTATCCCCCGCCGGAAGACTATCCACGTGCAGGAGCACCAAGGATCCGGTCACAGTGCCCTTGCCAAACGGTCCTGCGGCAGATGCAGGCATCCCACTGGAAAGGAGCCACAGCAACACAAGCATACCCAGTGGGCCGTATCGGACCAAGCTGCTACGCCCCACACTTCCGATCCGCAACCCCACTATTTGTTGTGTGCGTAACGCCGGGCCACCTCTGACCAGTCCACCACATGCCACCACGCGCTGATGTAGTCCGGACGGCGGTTCTGGTAGTTGAGGTAGTAGGCATGCTCCCACACGTCCAGCCCCAATATCGGCGTACCGCCGCATCCGGTTCCGGGCATCAGGGGATTATCCTGGTTCGGAGTTGAACAGACCTCGACGCTGCCGCCTTCGTGAACACACAGCCATGCCCAACCGCTGCCGAAACGGGTGGCGGCCGCCTGTGCGAACTTCTCTTTGAAAGCCTCCAACGAACCGAACGCCGCATCAATGGCCGCTGCCAACTGCCCCTGGGGATCACCACCGCCGTTGGCGGACATGATGTTCCAATACAGTGTGTGGTTGTAGTGACCACCGCCGTTATTCCGGACCGCCATGTTCTTCATGTCCAGCCCCGCCAGTATTTCTTCGATGGTCTTGCCCTCCAAAGGGCCGCCTTCGATGGCCTTGTTCAGATTGGTCACATAGGCATTGTGGTGCTTGCCATGGTGGATCTCCATGGTCCGGGCATCGATGTGTGGTTCCAGCGCAGATAGTGCGTAGGGGAGGGTGGGGAGTTGGAAGGGCATGGGTTCAGGGGGCTGAAATTGGGCCAGCGGCGAAAGATAATTTGAGGGGCGGAAGGTGAAGTCCTTGACGTATAGTGGAAAATGCTACTTTCGCGCCCACTTTCACCAAAAACAGAACACGGAGATGATCAGGAAGTTCGCACTGCTCGCCACGATGGCGGCCCTCGTGGTTGCCTGCGGCGGCACCGAGGAGAACATGGAAGCCAAGGCAAAAGCCGCTGAGGACAGCGCAAAAGCCGCCATGGCCAAGATCGAAGCTGACGCCCAGGCCGCTACGGCCAAGATGGACAGCATCGCTAACGCCGCCAAGGATACCATCGCCAACGCGGTGGAAGGCGCGGTTGACGCTGTGAAAGAGGCGGCTCCTGCCGGCCACTGATACGTTCCCGAACAGCATAAGAGCAAGGGGCCGCAAGGCCCCTTCGCTTTTTGGTCAGGGCCGAACAGCCAAGCCCTTGTCCATCGCGGAGATGGCCGCCCGGTAAATGCTGTCGTTGGCTATTGTGATCCGGTAGTATCCGAGATCCTTCCAGATGTTGCGGGCGATTGCCGCCTTCATCCGTTCGGCGATCAGCCTACCGGAACGGGCCATGCCGGAAGGGTCTCTCCGCACATGCGCCTTTTCAGCCTCGGATTGGAAGCGCTCCATCAAGGTGGGGCCAACAGCGAATTCCGAAGCGAAACGCTCGGGTGATCCGAAGGCCTCGAACCGGCTCCGCTCCTTGTCCACCAGGTCGAAGGCGAATTGGTTGATCACACCATTGAACAGTAGTTCCATCAGGTAAGGGGAGCGCTCCGCCGTGTCCGCCGCGACAAAGACATCCGGCATGATCCCGCCACCACCATAAACCGTGCGCCCCTTGAGCGTGGTGTACTTCAGCGAAGAATCCAAGTGTATGCTGTCCGCGCTGAGCAGTTCCCCATGGTCGAGGCGCTCGCTCAGGTCCTCGTCATAATCGATGCCTTCGCCATAAGGCCGCTGGATGGACCGCCCACTGGGGGTATAGTACCGGGCCGTGGTGATGCGCACGGCACTGTGGTCTTCCAGTTCCATGTGCTCCTGTACCAACCCCTTGCCGAATGAACGGCGACCTACGACAACGCCCCGGTCATTGTCTTGCACCGCTCCGGCCACGATCTCGCTGGCCGATGCGGAACCCTCATCGATCAGTACGGCCAACGGTATCTTCGACAGTGCTCCGCCGCCCTCAGCGAACAGGTCTTTGCGCGGGGAGGTCCGGCCTTCAGTGTAGAGGATCCGCTGGCCGGCCGGCAGCAACCGGTCGCACAAGGCTTTGGCCGCATTGAGGTAGCCACCCCCGTTGCCGCGCAGGTCCAGCACCAAGCGGCGCATGCCCTGCTCCATCAACTGATCCGTGGCGCGGTCGAATTCCTCCTCCGTGGTGCGGGCGAACCGGCTCAACTTGATGAAACCCGTGCCGTCCGCATCCATCATCGAAACGGCCACGCTGTTGATGGGGATCTCCCCGCGCTCGATCGTCACCTCGAACGGTGATGCGCTTCCCCGCACGATCGCCACGGTGACCTCGCTCCCTTTGGGGCCGCGGAGCGACTTCATCACATCCTCATTGGCGATGTCCACTCCCGCCAGGTTCTTGCCGTCCGCACTCACGATCCGGTCGCCGGCCCGGATGCCCAACTTTTCGCTGGGGCCGCCTTCTACGGGGCTGATCACCACGATGGTGTCGTGTTGGATCGCGAACTCTACACCGATGCCCATGAAGCTGCCTTCCAACGGCTCTTGCGCGGCGCTCAACTCCTTCGCGCTGATGTAGTAGCTGTGCGGGTCCAGTTTCTGCAGCATGTCCTGCAGCACCTCGTCCACGATCTCCCCTTCCCGAACGCTGTCAACATAGTTGCGGTCGATCAGCTCGATCACCTGGTCCAGTTTGTCGGCCGGTCTGTCACGGTTGAAAGAAAAAAGCCCGGTATTCACCACACGGGGCGTACCGAAACGGGCACCAGCCAAGAACCCGGCCGCCAAGGCGAGCCCAAGGACCAGAGGGAACAGGATCACCGACCAGGAGCGCTTCACCTCGTTCATCGCCTCAAAGTTCCGTCAGTTGGGTGATGAGCACGTCACCGTCCTTCAGCAGCTCCAGACCTGAGGGGTCCTTGTATGCGTCCAGGAAGACCAACCGCTGGATGCCGGCCTGCAGGATCAGCTTGCTGCATTCCTTGCACGGCGAATGCGTGAGGTAGAGCGTTGCGCCCTTGGCGTTGTTCGTGCTGCGTGCCACCTTCATGATCGCATTGGCCTCGGCGTGAAGAACGTACCAATGCGTCAGACCGTTCGCGTCTTCACAATCGTTGTGGAAGCCCGTGGGCGTGCCGTTGTAGCCGTCACTGATGATCATGCCCTCCCGCACGATCAAGGCACCCACCTTCTTGCGCGTGCAGTGGCTCAACTTGCTCCACTCTTGCGCCATGCGCATGTACGCGCGGTCATAGCGCTCCTGCTTCTTCGGGTCTGCGTAGATCAGCGTGTCCTGTTGCATCGGATCAAAGGGTGTGTGCAAGGAAAGTCCACGAAGAACATCTTATCCGCACCATGCCAAAGCTCGAACTCGAACCTCCCTCCGGGAGGCAGGCCATACCTGCGGCAGGCAAGCCCCGCACGACTTGCGTCACTGGTGTTTGAGACCAGCGCGCCTGCCTGCCGGAGGCAGGTCTACCGAACAGGTGTCCCCTGAGCATCTATTTGTGATCGGAGGAACTCTTTGCCCTGTCCCGATTTCAGGAATTTTTCTCTTGCCCTCGCCGTGGGCCGGTCAGCATGTTCTTCAGTCAGCAGAAGCATGAAAGGGCGGTAAGGCTTTGTTGTTCGTTCACGCCCGGCTTGATGGCGCTCGAATCGCGCGGTTACGTCTTCGGACAAACCCGCGTAGATGTACGGCCTGACCAGACTCGCGATGGCGTAGGTCCAACAGATCGCCATAGTACCCAGGGCGGGACTCGAACCTGCCTTCGGCAGGCAGGCCCGCCGACCCTTTCTGGGTCTTTCTTCTCTTCTAGTACCCAGGGCGGGACTCGAACCCGCACGACTTTCGTCACTGGTGTTTGAGACCAGCGCGTCTACCATTCCGCCACCTGGGTAGGTGCCCCCTTCAAAAGGGAGCGCGAAAATAGCCTTACAACCGCTTCAACAGCGTGCGCAGGTCAACCTTCTCGCCCACGATGGCCTCTACCTCGCTGATCTTCACGCGTTCCTGCTTCATGCTGTCGCGCTCGCGGATGGTCACGGCCTCGTCCTGCAACGTGTCGTGGTCGATGGTGATCGTACGGCGCGCCGATGGCACAGACGGGTCATCCGCGATTCAAACACCGAATTTCCCCGCGACCGTTTCCGTGCCTATCCGGCTCAGCAGCACGCGCATATCCACCTTCTCACTCACGATCGCCAGTACATCGGAAACAGGAACGGTTACCTGTTTCATGCTGTCCCGCTCCCTGATGGTGACCGTACCGTTCGCGATGGTCTTGTCGTCCACTGTGATGCAGTACGGTGTTCCTATGGCATCTTGACGACGGTAGCGCCGGCCAATGCTGTCCTTATCGTCGTACTGGCAGTTGAGGTCGATCTTCAGCAGGTCGAAGACCTCCCTTGCCTTTTCGGGCAAGCCGTCCTTCTTCACCAGGGGCAGCACTGCGACTTTCACCGGAGCGAGGGGGGCGGGAATGCGCAGCACCGTGCGGTCTTCCCCGTTGGGCAGCTTTTCCTCTTCGTAGGCGGCGCTGAGTATGGCCAAGAACATCCGGTCCAAGCCGATCGACGTTTCCACCACATAGGGCACATAGCTCTCGTTCGCCTCCGTATCGAAGTACTGCAGCTTTTTACCGCTGAACTCTTCGTGCTTCTTCAGGTCGAAGTCGGTGCGGGAGTGGATGCCTTCGAGCTCCTTGAAGCCCATGGGGAACTTGAACTCGATGTCGCAGGCGGCGTTCGCATAGTGCGCCAGTTTGATGTGGTCGTGGAAGCGGTAGTTCTCCGTGGGCAGGCCGAGCGCGCGATGCCAAGCGATGCGCTTCTCCTTCCAGGTGGTGTACCACTCCATCTCGGTGCCGGGCTTCACGAAGAACTGCATCTCCATCTGCTCGAACTCGCGCATGCGGAAGATGAACTGCCGGGCGACGATCTCGTTGCGGAAGGCCTTGCCCGTCTGCGCGATGCCGAAGGGGATCTTCATCCGCGCGCTCTTCTGCACGTTCAGGAAGTTCACGAAGATGCCCTGCGCTGTTTCCGGCCGCAGGTAGATCGTGCTGCTCTCGCCGCTCACACTGCCGAGCTCCGTGGCGAACATCAGGTTGAATTGCCGCACTTCCGTCCAGTTGCCGGTACCGCTCACCGGGCATTTTATTTCTTCGTCGATGATCAGCTGGCGCACCGCTTCGAGGTCGTTCGCTTCGAGCGCCGCCTTCATGCGACCTTCCACCGCGTTGATCCGCTCCTGCGCGCGCAGCACGTTCGGGTTCGTCGCCCGGAACTGCTCTTCGTTGAAGGCCTCCCCGAACTTCTTCTTCGCCTTCTCGGTCTCCTTTTCGATCTTGTCCGCGTACTTGGCCATGTGGTCCTCGAGGAGCACATCGGCGCGGTAGCGCTTCTTGCTGTCCTTGTTGTCGATCAGCGGGTCGTTGAACGCATCGACGTGGCCGCTGGCCTTCCACACGGTGGGGTGCATGAAGATGGCCGCGTCCAAGCCCACGATGTTCTCGTTGAGCTTGGTCATGGCCGCCCACCAGTACTGGCGGATGTTGTTCTTCAACTCGGCACCGTATGGGCCGTAGTCGTAGGTGGCGCTGAGGCCGTCGTATATCTCGCTGCTCTGGAACACGTAGCCGTACTCCTTGCAATGCGAGATGATCGTCTTGAGTTTGTCTTCGTTGGTGCTCATGGTGTTGCGCTGTCGCCCTGGAATGCTTCGGCGTAGCGGGCGGCAAAGATGGGAAAGGACCATCACCGCCAAGACGCCACGAACGCCAAGGTCCCGCCACGTAGCGCATTCGTTGCGTTCGTTGGGTCGTGGCGGTGGGAACCGGATCTGCTTCGCCTCAAAGTACCGCTGTCGATGATCGAACACCGTTGTACCTCATCAGCGGAGCACCAGAGTATCTTTACAGCATGCCCACCAAGGCTTGGCCCATCCTCGCTCGCCGCATCTTCTGGGATGTGGACTACGACAAGCTGGACTACGATGCCAAGGCGAGCTTCGTGATCGAGCGGGTGTTCGAGCGCGGGGATGTGGAGGACATCCGGAACTGTAGACGATATTACGGCGATGAAATGGTCATCGATGCGCTTTTGAAGGCCAAATTCCTCTCGCTCGGAACCCATCATTTCGTCAGTTCGCTTTTCCAACAACCTATGGAGTCGTTCCGATGCTACACTACGAGACAGTTGAGCGGGGATCGGTTACCATACTGAACCGGCTGATGCGGATGGCGGCGCTGCGGCCCTTCACACTGGTAGGCGGTACCGCTCTTTCCCTCCGCCATGGTCATCGGAGATCCATCGATCTGGATCTCTTCTCCGAGGAGATGACGGACATGGGTATGGTCACAAGCGCCCTGACGGATGAGTTCGGCTCTGACTTCAGCTATCAGGAAGACCAGCAGGCCAAGTGGGCCGTGTTCTGCCACATCGGCGACTTGAAGGTCGATCTTGTCCGTATCCCGCACGCGAGGATCGCGGAGATCGAGGTAGTGGATGGCATCCGGCTGTATGCGGATGATGACATCGGGCCCATGAAGATCGAGGCGATCATGAACCGGGGTGCCCGAAAGGACTTCTGGGATATCGAGCTGTTGCTGAAGAAACGCGGTATTGAACGACTGATGGCGGACCATCGCCGTAAGTACCCGAAGAACATAAAGCTCATCAGTGTGCCGCGCGCGCTGCTCTATTTCAACGATGCCGAGAACGGAGAAGACCCTGTCTGCCTCCAAGGGATGACCTGGCCGAAGGTGAAAGACTCCATATCCCGCATGGTGAACAGCTACTTGTGATCGATCATAGCTTCGCCCCGCATGATCGAACACCGCGGCACCCTCATCAGCGAAGACCTCTTCGAGAAGCGCTTTGTCTGCGACCTGAACGCGTGCAAAGGCGCGTGCTGCGAGCAGGGCGACAGTGGCGCGCCCATTACCCCGGAAGAAGCGGCGGAGATCAAGAAGTACTACCCGGCCATTGAGCCGTACATGACGGCGCGCGGCAAGAAGGCCGTGGAGAAGCAGGGTTACAGCGTGGTGGACATGGACGGTGAGCTCGTGACGCCGCTCGTGGACGAGTACCAGGAATGCGCCTTCGCAAAGAAGGACAAGACGGGCACATGGAAGTGCGGCATCGAGCAAGCGTACCGCAAGGGCGAGATCCCGGTACACAAACCGCTGAGCTGCCACCTCTATCCGATCCGCGTGGAGAAGCTCAAGTACCATGATGGCCTGAACTACAGCGTGTGGGACATCTGCAAACCGGCGTGCTCCTGCGGAGCGAAGCTCGATGTGCCCGTGTTCCGCTTCCTGAAGGATCCGTTGACGCGGGCTTACGGAGCGGACTGGTTCGCGGAGTTGGAGGTGATCTATCAGGAGTGGATCAAGACGCCTCCCGTGAAGAAGAAACGCTGATCGACCACGTTCGGCGCACTTTTCCGGGGACCAGCATCGATCCGTCGCCCCATGCGCAAGGCTTGGAGAGCGGCCCACTGCCCGATCCGCCCGCTACGGCGAGCGATACGCATCCCCAACACGCGCCAACTCCTTTCCGTCGTGACTTCCACAGCGATGGAAGCGCTTATCCGCACGGGGCGCGGCACATTGCCGAGTTGTTAGAACGATGTGAAGAATTTCCGCTTGCATGTCTCACGATCCGATCCCGCCCACGATCCACGCGGTAAACCGGGCCGTGTTGAAAAGATGGGAAAGTTGGACCACCTTTCTCCTTGCCCACCGATCGATCGGCGACCACATTTGTGACCCGACGACGAGGCTTCTACCAGCCGATCATCGGACCCAGAAAAAACCGGGCATTTTCAAAAAGGGGGCGGCCCCCCTTCAGGACTTCGTCACCTCTATCCTCACCTCTCCCACGCCGATGAGCACCGTGAAACAAGACCCCCAAACCAGCCTCGACGTGCGGCACCCCGATACGGACGCCAACGAGCCGCTCCTCAAAGAGAACAAGGACCGCTTCGTCATCTTCCCCATCCAGCATAACGACATCTGGAGCTTCTACAAGAAGCATGAGGCCAGCTTCTGGACCGCCGAAGAAGTGGACCTGCACGCGGATCTGGTGGATTGGGCCACGAAGCTCAACGATGACGAGCGCTACTTCATCAAGCATGTGCTCGCCTTCTTCGCCGCCAGCGACGGCATCGTGAACGAGAACCTCGCGGAGAACTTCCTCCATGAAGTGCAGTACACCGAGGCGCGCTTCTTCTACGGCTTCCAGATCGCCATGGAGAACATCCACAGCGAGACCTACAGCCTGCTGATCGACACGCTGATCAAGGATCCGATGGAGAAGGACAAGCTGTTCCACGCCATCGATACGCTGGACTGCGTGAAGCGGAAGGCCGACTGGGCCATGCAGTGGATCAACCAGGGCGGCTTCGCCGAGCGCCTCGTAGCCTTCGCTGCGGTGGAAGGCATCTTCTTCAGCGGCAGCTTCTGCTCCATCTTCTGGCTGAAGAAGCGCGGCCTGATGCCGGGCCTCAGCTTCAGCAACGAGCTGATCAGCCGCGATGAGGGCCTGCACTGCGACTTCGCGTGCCTGCTCTACACCAAGCACCTGATCAACAAGCTCAGCAAGAAGACCGTCGAGAAGATCATCACCGATGCGGTGAACATCGAGAAGGAGTTCGTCACCGACGCCCTGCCGGTGAACCTGATCGGCATGAACGCCAAGCTGATGCAGTACATCGAGTTCGTGGCCGACCGCCTGCTGGTGGAACTGGGCAACGAGAAGGTGTACCACGCCACCAACCCGTTCGACTTCATGGACATGATCAGCCTGCAAGGGAAGACCAACTTCTTCGAGAAGCGCGTTGGGGAGTACCAGAAGGCCGGTGTGATGAACACGAACAAGGAAGGGAACAAGTTCGCGTTGGATGCTGACTTCTAACCCCCTCTAACTCCCCCGGTGGGGGAGGATCTGAACCCCCTCTAACTCCCCCGGTGGGGGAGAACCTGAGCCCCCTCTAACTCCCCCGGTGGGGGAGA
>JANOPI010000316.1:0-13148 GCA_031421755.1 Flavobacteriales bacterium
CGAAACGCGGTTTCTATATCCATTGTGCTCGTATCAAGCAAGTGCGCATCTTCAGCCGGTTTCAGCGGCGAATCGGTGCGTCCCATATCGCGGGCATCGCGCCGCTCAATGTCATCGAGAATCTCTTCGAAATCCGCATCCTCTACCGGGCCCTGCTGCGATCGGCGCGTGGCCTCCGTACGCTCGATGCGCACCTCGCCTTTCGGCCGCGCATCTGGCGCGCTCCAATGCGTACCTGGTGGCTTGCCTTGCGCCGGTTGCCGGCTGCGCATCCATGCGCGCAGCAACAGCCAGACGATGAGCAGGATGAGGATCAGCCGCAAGGTGCCTGTGGCGCTCAACAACAGCATGTACGCAGGGGGTCGTGATCAGGCGGCGAATGTACCCCGGTTCCTCGTGCGGAGAGCGCACCACACATCGCGGCCAAAGCCTCCCGCCTTGCCGAGGCTGCGTATCCTTGCGCACCAAGGAAAACGTCGGCGATGCTCTTCAATTCCATCGCGTTCGCGCTCTTCCTCCCGATGGTCTTCGCCCTGTACTGGTCGCCTTTGCGCCGGTCCTTGCGCGCTCAGAACTGTGTGCTCATCGCGGCGGGCTTCATTTTCTATGGCTGGTGGGACTGGCGCTTCCTGCTGTTGCTGCTCGCCACGAGCATGACCGACTATGCGGTGGCGCTGGCCATGCGGGGTGTGGCTTCCGAAGGAAAACGCAAACTACTTCTCGGGCTGAGCCTGGTCGGGAACCTGGGCACCCTCGGCGTATTCAAATACTACGATTTCTTCGCCCGCTCCTTCGCTGAAGCCTTCGGCGGGGTGGGCATCACCTTCACCCCCTTCTTGCTGGATGTGGTGTTGCCGGTGGGCATCAGCTTCTACACCTTCCAGGCCCTCAGCTACACCATCGATGTGTACCGCAGGCGCATCGACGCCGTAACCGACCTGCCGGCCTTCCTCGCCTTCATCAGCTTCTTCCCACAGCTCTGTGCCGGGCCCATCGAGCGCGCCAGCCACATGCTCCCGCAATTCATGAAGCCGCGCGTCTTTGATGGCGCGATGGCCGCCGATGGCATGCGTCAGATGCTCTGGGGCTTCTTCAAAAAGTCCGTGATCGCTGACAGCTGCGCGCCGATCGTACAGGACATCTTCGCCAACTACGCGCAATGTGGTCCCAGCACCCTGCTTTGGGGCGCGTTCCTCTTCACCTTCCAGATCTACTGCGACTTCAGCGGCTATACCGATGTGGCCCTCGGCTGCGCACGCCTCTTCGGATTCGACCTCATGCGCAACTTCGCGTTCCCCTACTTCTCGCGCGATATCGCCGAGTTCTGGCGGCGCTGGCACATCTCGCTCACCACCTGGTTCCGCGACTACCTCTACATACCGCTGGGCGGAAGCAGGGGCACCAAACTCTTCCAGGCGCGCAACATCCTCATCATCTTCCTGGTAAGCGGCTTCTGGCACGGCGCGAACTGGACCTTCCTCGCCTGGGGTCTGTTCAACGGCCTGCTCTTCCTTCCACTATTGCTCACAGGCAACAATCGCAAGCACGTTGGCCTCATTGCCGAAGGGCGTTGGCTCCCCACGGCGCGGGAGGCGGCGGGCATGGCGATCACCTTCGGATGCACCCTCATCGCTTGGGTTTTCTTCCGCGCAGCCACCATCTCCGATGCGCTGCTCTACTTGAAGGGCATGGCCTCGCCCGGCATCTTCCGGCCATCGCATTTGTTCGACCCATGGATCGCTGGGCTCATCGTGGTGCTCATTGTTGTCGAATGGTTGCGCCGCGACAAAGAGCACGGCCTGCAAGTAGGACACTTGCCCGCATGGGTGCGCCGTGCGAATTACCTCGGCGTGTTCCTCCTGATCTTCTTCTTCGGCCACTTCGCGAAAACGGCGTTCATCTATTTCCAGTTCTGATGGGCCCCTTCCTCCGCAAGACCGCAATTGCCCTGCTGATCGTCGCCCTGTTCCATGTAGCGGCCGGCTTCCTCGCGGATGGGTCAACGGACGAATACTACCTGCGCTTCACTACGGAGAAGCAACGATCGATGATCCTCGGGGGATCGCGCGCGGCACAAGGGCTGCACCCTTCAGTATTCAACCACCTAAGTGAGGCATGCACGTACGATCGGCACGTGTACAATTTCGCCTTCACCATCGCCCATTCGCCCTACGGTGAAACATACCTGGCTGCCATTAAAGAGAAGTTGGATCCAACAACGAAAAACGGACTGTTCATCCTGCAGGTGGATCCGTGGTTGCTTTCCAACCCCGGAGATACCACCGCCGCAACGGAAGCGGACCGGACCTTGGGCCAACAGTGGACCTGGAATACCAACCCCAACTACGAATACCTGTCGCGCTTCTGGGACCGTGGCTGGGGTGCGCTCGGGCACTGGCCCATGGGTGACCCTGATACAACGTCGGTACTCATGCCGGATGGACGCTTGGCCGTGCATGTGGCCATGGATCCCAAGACCGTGGAGCGCCGCACGAAGAACAAGGTGACCAACTACCGGGATGACTACTTGCCGGGACGCATCATTTCAACGGAACGCCTGATCTGCTTGCAACAGACGATCGAGCTGTTGGGATCGCACGGCACCGTAGCGCTCGTCCAACTACCGGTCTGTGTGGAGATCGCTGACATGGAGCACTCTTTCGCGCCGGAATTCACCACCCGGATGGGCGAATTGGCCAGAGCGACCGGAACGGAATTCATCGACCTGGACACGATGGCTGTGACCTTTACGGACGGCAACCACCTGGATGAGGCCTCCGGCCTGCGTGTGACCGAGGCCGTGTGGAATACGCTCCTGCGAGGCCGTCCCTGACCCCTGCTACCGCACTGGACGCGCTTCCGGACCCGCCCACGGCGCGACCGACTACCTTCGCGCTCCTTTTTCCAGAACCCATGCCTACTTTCTCCGAACTCGGTATCCGGCCCGAGATACTCAGCGCCATCACCGAGCTCGGCTTCGAAACGCCGACCCCCGTCCAAGAAAAAGCCATTCCGCACCTGCTCACCAGCGAGAAGGATGTGGTGGCACTGGCCCAGACCGGCACCGGCAAGACCGCTGCGTTCGGCCTGCCCCTGTTGCAGGCGATCGATCCAGCCACCCGCGCGGTGCAGGCCCTTGTTCTGGCGCCTACCCGGGAGCTTTGCGTGCAGATCACGCGCGATTTTGAAGCCTACGCCAAGAACCTGCCCGGCATCAAATGCGTGAGCGTCTATGGTGGTGCCAATATCCGTGAGCAGATGCGCGGGATCCAGCGCGGTGCCAACATCGTGATCGCCACCCCTGGCCGCCTGATCGACCTGATCGACCGCCAAGCCGTGGACCTCAGCCATGTGAAAGTGGCCGTGTTGGACGAGGCCGACGAGATGCTCAACATGGGCTTCCAGGAAGACCTGACGACGATCCTGGAAAAGACCCCGAAGGACAAACGCACTTGGCTTTTCAGCGCCACCATGAGCGGCGAAGTGCGGCGCATCGCGAAGAACTACATGCGCGAGTTCGAAGAGCTCAGCGTGGGCCGCGCGAACGCAGCAGCCACCACCATCGAGCACAAGTACGCCGTGGTGATGATGCGCGATCGCTACATCGCACTGAAGCGTTTCGTAGACGCTGAACCCGATCTGTTCGCGATCGTTTTCTGCCGCACCAAGCAGGACACGCAAGAACTCGCCGAAGACCTGACGAAGGACGGCTACAACGCGGACGCCATCCACGGCGACCTGAGCCAGCAACAGCGCGACCGTGTGATGGAGCGCTACCGCAGCAAGAGCTTGCAGATGCTTATCGCCACGGACGTAGCAGCGCGCGGGATCGACGTGAGCAACGTGAGCCACGTGATCCACTTCGACCTTCCCGGTGAAGTGGAGAGTTACACGCACCGCAGCGGCCGTACGGGACGCGCGGGCAAGACCGGCATCTCGCTCAGCATCATCGGCAGCAAGGACGTGCATAAGGTGCGCAACCTGGAACGCCAGCTGAAGACCCACTTCGCCTTCACACGCGTGCCCGGCGGCGCGGAGATCTGCGAGCGGCAATTGCTCACGCTGATCCACAAGATCAAGGAGGTTGAAGTGGACGAAGAAGGCATCGCCCGCTTCATGGACGCCGTGCAGTTGGACCTCGCCAACTTCAACCGCGAAGAGCTTATCAAGCGTGTCGTTTCGCTCGAGTTCAACCGCTTCCTGGAGCAGTACCGCGATGCCCGGGACCTGAACGTGGACCTCGCCCGCAAGGACCACAATCCCAATGCTCCCGCTCGTCAGAAGACCGATTTCAACCGCCCCAGTGACGCGAACATGCGCTCGATGTTCATCAACCTCGGTAGCGCGGACGGTTTCGAAAAAGGCAAAATGCTCGGCTACCTCTGCGGCATCACCGGCCTCACCGGCCAGCAATTCGGCAAGATCATGCTGAAGGACATGTACTCCTTCGTCGATGTCGATGCCGCGCATTTCGATGAAGTGCTCAACCACTTCAAGGCCGCCAACTACAAGGGCCGCAAGATCCGCGTGGACGAAGGCAATGGTGGTACCTCAGGCCCTCCGCGCAGCAGTGGTGGCGATCGCCCGAACAACGGGTACAGCGACAAGCCGAAGAAAAAATTCCATAAGGAGCGGTATTGATCCATTGCTGAAGGTTCGACTTCCCGGCGCTCTCGAAGAGAGCCTGGATCTGTTCGACCCCTAGGTGATGATGTGATCGCGCGTGTCGGTCAGCAACCCTGTTCGCGATGGTCCGTCTTACGACCGGTCCTCGTGCCAGACCGTCCGTACAAGGATATCATCCGAATGGATGAGTTTGGGCCTGAAATGCCCCGTTACCTTCGATGCTCAACCCACAGCGCCATGAAAACATCCACCACACTGTTGCTCGCGATGTCCACTTCAGCCCTGCTGCATGCGCAGTCGCCGGGCTACACCTCGCATTACCAGTCCATCAACTCCTATTCGATCACCGGCCTCCGATCCGTCGTTCTGGAGGACGGGGCCTTGGCGCAAGTTGCGCTCCGAAGTTCTACGTCAATTTCATTGGTCGTTGTCGTGGCTGAAGAGAGCGGGGCGATCAGGTCCGCCTCAGGTTTCCAGCTCGCTGGCGACTATCCGTTCCTGAGCGACGTGACGGCAACAACGGATGGAGGTTTCGTGGCGCTGTATTCCAACGCGGACATCGAGAACCAGACCTATGGCGTTCTCCGTTTCAACCAGAACGGCGACCTTATCTGGGCCAAGCTCCTGGCGGTGCCCGGCACCGGCACGATCGACTACGGCTTCTCGAAATGCTATGAGTTGCCCAATGGCAACATCCGCTTGAGCCTCTCCTTGAACACCATGATGCTGATGAACGAACTGGACACGGAAGGGAATGTCCTTTGGGCAAGGAACTACACGGGCAACTATTATGTCTATGATGGTGACACCACCCTGGGCAAGAATCCGAGTTTCGCCGCCGCGATCACTGATGATGGGGGAGCGATCATCACCGGTAAACGAGAGAGCGACGGTTTCCTCGTGCGCTGTAGCGCTTCCGGTACACCACTATGGTCGCTCGCATTCACCGGGGGTGCCTATACCCATATGCGCGCCATCAAACGACTGTCCGACGGTCATTTCGCGATCGCCGGTTACCGAGGGGTACACTCCTTCATGAGCAAGATCGACGCGAACGGGAATGTGCTCTGGTCCAAAACCTACGTGGACCAGGATTTCCTGCTGTATACGGTCGGCTTCGAGAACATCATGGAACTGGAGAACGGCGAGCTCGTGTTGATGAGCCCGTCCAGTGGCCAACACTCCATCATCCTGAGGACGGATGCTTCCGGCAACCCCTTGAGCGCGTTCAAGAGCCGCCCGAACTACCTGATGTACGAGCTGCGCCTGATCGCGGCGAAGAACGGGACCATCCGCATGAGCGGCATCGTCTTGGACTACTTCGCCAATGTCAGTCACATCGTAGAAGGACGGATGAATCTGGAGACCCAAGCGGATTGTGAGTTCCTTCCCTTGCAAGTGGTCGCCTTCGATGAGCCACCAATAACCGCAATACCGGTGGAAGCGTACTCGGCCGTCTATGCCATCACCGCCTCGGCACTGCCGCTCGTGCAGGAGCCGCTCTCCACCGAAGGCGAGGACATCTGCGCCATGCTCGTTGGCTTTGATGAACAGCCGGAACAACCCCTCTCTCTTGCACCGTCGATCGTGGAAGCGGGTGAAGCGATCCGCATGACCGGGCTCACCGAGGGGCGGCACGTGCTGCTGATCCACGATGCCAGGGGCGCACTCGTGTGCTCCACCTCCGTGCTAGAGAACGGCACAGTGTCCACGCACGGATTCGCCGCGGGCATCTACACCCTGCGTTTCACTGAAGGGTCCAACTCCGGTTCGCCTTTGCGTTTTGTGATCCGATAGACCGCTGGAATGCAACAGGAGGGGGGCAGGTTCCCTGCCCCCCTCCCCATTTTTACGAAGTGGTGATCCGTTGAAGGTCTCATTCCACTGTGTGTCACCTGCGTTCCGGGGGGACCGGGCACGCTAGTGCTGCACAACGAAGCGACGCGCGATAGGCCGGTCGTTGAGCGCTGGCCGATACTCCAGCATATAGGCCCCATCCGGCAATTTAGTTACCGCGATATGCGTACTGCCTGCCGTGATCATCCCCTGGGCCACCTCGGCACTGTCCATGGACCGGATGATGTATCGACCGCCGGGGAATCTGGCGGACACCAGCACCACATCATCCGCAGGCGATGGCCACAAGGTCAATGCATCGTACGTGGTCCGCTCTCCGATACCGATCGGGCCGACGGCGCAAACGCAGTCGGCATCCCACGCTTCCCATTGCGTCGTTCCATCCCCATCATCGCAGGGGCTTCCGGGTATCGCAGGGCCGCCGATCACACCGGCACAGTCCGCCACTTGTTGCCCCTCGGCGATGTCCATCGCACCCAAGGACAGGTCGTACCAAGAACCGGATGCCGTAGTGACCAGTTGCAGCGCACGAACCATGTAGCGCGCGCCCGGCTCGAACTGCGTGCTCGAGAGGAAGAAGTTATCAAGGACCGCCTCGGACGTGATCCGTACGATGGTCCCCGCTTCCTCATCGATCCGATAGATGTGGTATCCATCAATTACCGCAGGTGACGGCGTCCAGGAGAAATAGGCGAACCATTCCTCATTCGTCGCCACCAGGTCCGAAGGCGGGGCCACATAGCGCATCCGCACAGAGGGATCCCCCATCAACGCCATGTGCGCTTGACCCATGGACTGCCCTTGCCATCCACCGTTCTGCAAGCTGAAGTCGCTGTTCGAATTGTTCATCGTGCGCAGCGCGCAATAGCCGATGGGCTCGCCCATCGCCATGGGATGCAGGAACCAGTTGGGCATGCCGCACCACATGTGCGCGAGCGCATTCCCCTTCGCGATCAACGCCCGCAGGAAGTTGTCCGTATTGTCCCAATCCCCGTAGTAGCTGCCCAAGGAGAGATTGAATACCCCTCCATGCGTATTTTCCACCAGGTCCGTGTCGTTCAGACCGTGGTCGGTACCCGGGAAAATGGTGTATTGCTGGAGATCGTATTTCAGGCCCGTGCTCACATGGCAGGTGAAGAGGTCATCATAGTTGAGGTAGTGCTCGGAAAAGCGGCCCTGCAAAGGATCCAGCTGCGTAACCGCATCAATGCCCACAACAGGAACGGCGCTCATGAACCCTGATACGGCCAGTGGATATTCCGCCCACTCCAGATTGTCCCACACTACGGCCGTGGACGGCACGGTGAACTGGGCGGTCTTCCAGCGGTGAGCGCGATCCAGGTATTCCGCGAGCAGGTCCGCTTCCGGCGTGCTGAAGACCGGCAGGTTCGCCAGGTCCACGCGGCCAACCTGGAGTTCGATCTGGCCAGGGAAGTCACTCTGGTCGAACTTGCCATCGCCCGGAACGTTGTGATTCCACATCCAACTGGACCCTGTGGCCGATACGCTATTGTCCGTCCACGTGCCGTTCATCTCCCCATAGTATCCATCGCAGGGCCACGCACCTTGATGATAATCATGACCATCAGGCGCATGATCCCCGCTGTAGGGTACTGGCACATGCCCGAGAAGATAGACCGCTTTCACGTCCTGTGGCGCCGAAGCATGATCCGCTTGGATCAACGCACGCACTTCCGTCGGTGTTTCGGTCCCGTCCAGATCATGCCGTGATACCAGCCAACCATCCGCCAGCAGATCCTTTTCCAGCTGGGCGATGGGCCCCGCCAATAGACCGCTCATTCCGTTCGCGACCACCAGGATCAGCCTGCCGCGATAGTCCACCTGCGGCAAAGCGATGCCTGAATGGACGTAGCCATAGCCTGTGCTGGCCCCAGCGCGCTGCACTTTGTACTCATACCCCACCCCTGGCTCCACCGTTGCATCCGCATACTCCAGCGCAGAACCCGGCAATGAGGCGATGGCGCCCCCCCAACTCGTGGACCCGGCTTGCCGCCGGAATACGCTGTACCCCGTGGCCTCCGGGAAAGGCTGCCAACGCAAAGTGATCTGCGGTTGGGCAGGCTGTACCTCAGCCATCACCCGCACGGCGCGTTCGTTCGTGGTGCTTTGTCCACAGGCCATCAGGACTACAGCGACAGAAAGGCTCAATAACAGGCTTCGGCACATGGGATATGGGTAACCCGCAAGATCCGTGCTCCGGACAAAGCGGGTGCAAAGATCGCTGGGCGACCCTATACGGGTCCACTTTCCTGGAACCATCCACAAGGTTCTGGTGGACGGGTCAGCACTGTAGGACACGATCACGCCTTGGCACTTCACCCGCCGTCCCGCAGTGCGCACCCGGGGGGAAATGCCGTTCCCGGGGTTAGGTTCGAGGCCAAGCCCGCGATCGCATGCGCGAAGAATTCAAGAACCCACAAGCCAACCTGCTTTACTCCAAAGCGATGGAGATCCATGATCTGGTGGAGCACATCTTGGAAGCTGCGCCTGAGAAAGGCGAGTACGCTGAGATGTTGGAGGTCCAGATAGGCCACATGCACGGCGACGCCCTGATGATCCCGGCCAAGATCGCAGGGGCTGAGGGTGGTGACCTCTATGACCTGCGGATGGAGAACGCCGCCATCATCCGCAAATGTGCCCGTGACCTTATTGTTGGGCTGCGCGGCTTGGAGATCTACGGATACGATGAGCAGAAGTACTTCAACCTGCTGCGCACCGAAATGGAGGCCTTCCGCAAGCTCTTTGTGGCATGGGTCGCCGGATTCGACAAGCGCAGGTACATCGTGGACACTTGGGGCCTCTTCAACCCGCCCGGCGTGGGACCGGATGATGTGCAGGAGGAGGATGACCTGCCGCCATTCGAAGACGAGAAGGATGAGGATTAAGGCGTACCCGGGAAGGGGGTGAACAGTCTATCCCTGGTCGGCAAGAGAACGACCCACCAGTGAACGTGACGGATTTCCCCATCACGCACAATGCGGACCTCACGCCCGATCGAGCCACGATCATCGTTTCGGTCGGCCTCACGGGTACCCCGCAACTGGGCACCGAGATCATCGTGGATGACATGGTCTTCGGGTTCAACACCGGCGTGGTTGATCACATCCAGGATACGGGTGCCCCATCGATCGCACCATACCCTGTCCCCGCTGCTGATCGCCTTACCATTCCTGTGGTACTCGTAAACGCCGCACGCTCCCGGCTCGAACTGTACTGCAGCGCCGGGCCGTTGGTCCGGGCATTTGACCGTGGCCTATTGCCGGCAGGCCGCACCGACCGCTCGATCGATGTGCGGGACCTCCCGAACGGCGTCTACCAGTGCGTCCAGCGATCAAGCACCAGCGTTCACCAGTGGAGGATCAGCGTGATGCACTGAGCACAACACTTTCGACGACCTGTCCTTCGGGGCGGCCATCATCGATGCGCGACTGGACCCAACGAAAATGTCGTGGTTCCGCGCCTGACCCTATCGGCCGATGACCGTGACGTTCTTCGATCCGATAACGGCACCACGCACGATCAGGTTCACCGCATAGATGCCCGGTGCGAACCCGGCCAGATCGAGCTCCGCGGTTGCCATACCGCCTGTGTTCGGTAATATCCGCTGAGTCAACATGACATTTCCCACGCTGTTGACCACTGCGAATTCCATGCGCTCGCCCGGAGCGGCCGTGAACGCAACAGACAATGAATTGGAGACCGGATTCGGATAGGTGTTGAATGCCAGCCTGGCCTGGTCGCTGCCACCCGTACCAAGGCTGATCGGCGTTCTTTTCAAAATAGTTCCGCCCATGGGGCCTGATCCGCTCACGAAGCCTGTTCCGTTCGGGGTGAAGAGGATGTGATAGTAGGATGGGGTCGGATCCACCCCGCTATCGTCCGTCCAATTCGCACCGCCATCAACCGTTCTGAACACCTGTCCAGGCGTGGTACAAACGAAGGTATTATCCATGTCGAGCATCACCACGCCGCGCATCAGCCCGAACTGGTTGGGGATCGTGCCCGGTGTCCAGTTCGCACCGCCATCCGAGGTCTTGAAGTATTGGCCCTCTTCACTGGTGACCATGCCGTTGTTGGCGTCCAGGAAGTCGATACCGAGGCTCACGGTCTGGAAGCTGCCCTGGTAGACAGCGACCCACGTGGCACCACCATCCACCGACTTGAAGATGGATTGATCGTTGCCGCATGCGAAGAGCGTATTCGCGTCCGCGTAGCACAACGCGAGTTGCCCCATGCCCGGGTTGGTGGTGGCCGCTGTCCACGAATCTCCGCCATCGGTGGTGCGGTAGATCCCATTGTAGCTCGTCAGCAGCACGCCATTATCGGTACCGTAGAAGTCAATATCGCTCACCTCTCCCTGATCATTCACCAAGTCGAAGTCGGTCGATGTCCAATTGACACCACCATCCAACGTCTTCATCAGGGCTCCTCCCTGGGTGCCGGCAAATCCTGTTACCATATCCAGGAAATAGAGGGACGTGATCCCGGTACCGTTCACTGTACTGCTCCATACCACATTCCATGTAGCGCCTTGATCGACCGACTTGAGGATGGTGCCATCACCGTTGTAGGTGACATGCGATCCGCCCGCGTAACCGATGTCATTTTGCCCTGCAGGAAAGACAAGGTCGAAGAGGATCAGATTGGTGGGCACGGGTGTGGGAATGCTGGTCCAATTCTGACCCATGACCGAAGGGGCGACCAACATGGACATCCACAGGAAGGAAAGGGGGATGCGTTCGTTCATTGGTGATGGTGATCTTCTCGGCCCGGCAGTTATGATCGACCACGGTCCAAGCATCAAATGTAGTTCTGAGTACTTCGACGAAGACCCTTCGTTGGACCCCTGTGCCATTCACAGGCTGCTTTAATGTGGGCGATGGAACAGGCACTACAGTGGTTTGGGAGGACACCCTTCGTCGGTCTGAAAAAAGAAAGTCGTGAAGACACGGTTGGCACTCCCAGAGCGCGGCAGGACCAGGAGAAAATGGCTTGGTGATCACGGCTTCGAGCCGCAGGGTCGTCCGCTCATCGCTTCGCAAAAGCCTCGCGAGCAGCGGACTGACCCGATGGAGCTTTGGGGTGAAGCCGCTACTTCGATCCCGCCTCATCACCCGGCATCATCCCCAACTGCTGCATCATCTTCATTTCCTCCATGTAGCCCCAGTGCTCTACCACTTTCCCGTTCTCGAAGCGCAGCACATCCACCGTATGGACATCAATGGGTTTGTTGGTGGCGGGCATGCCTTCGCCCATGGAACCGGTGTTCACGCCTTTCCACCGGTAGTGCGCCACCACGCGGTCGCCGTCTGCGATCAGGTGCATGTCCTCCAACGTGTTGTCCGTGAAGGCCGTTGAGGACATGGCGACCATGTCCTTCAACTGCTGAATGCCTGTTGAGTTGACACCCGGCATGGGGATGTTCGACTTGAAATTCTCCGCCACCATCTCCTCGATGCCGTCCGTATTCCCCGAGAACCATTGATCGAGGAAGCGCTGGGTGGTCTGCTTCATCTGATCCATCTCGGCGTGCTTCGCGCTGTCGGCTGTCATCTGGGCCTTATGATCGGCCATCATTTTGTCGTGCTCTGGGTTGGATCCTCCGCAGGAGAACAGGATCGCTACCAAAGGAAGTGTGATGAGGAGTGAGTTCTTCATGGGGTTTCGGGTTGGAAGTCGAAGGTATGAGCGGGCGGGAAGCCCGCGAGCGAGCAGCGGGGCAAGAAGAAGTGAGTTAGGTTGCATGCTGCGGGGTCCTCCGCTCAAGATCAGCGGATAGACCCGGCGGAGGTTTCAGAAGCTTCCGACTACCTTGGTAGCATGCCTGACCGCACCGGCGATAGCGACATCTTCCGCAAGCATGGCGGCTTCGAGAAGCTCTTGAGCTACCAAGTGGCCGAACTGCTGTACGACATCACCGTGCGGTTCACCCAGCGGTACATCGAACCCGGCAGCCGCACCCGTGATCAAATGGACCAAGCCGCGCGCAGCGGTTCCCGGAACATCGCGGAAGGCAGTGTGTTCAGTGCCACCTCGAAGAAGATCGAGATGAACTTGACGAACGTTGCGCGGGCAAGCCTTGTTGAACTGAAGAAGGACTACGCTGCGTTCCTGCGGCAGAAGAAGCTTTCGCTCTGGCCTATTCCAGATCTCGTCCGCCAGGAGCTGATCGATGCGCGTTTCAAGACAGCTGATGAGGTGGCAAGCTGGGGTGCGCAAGTACGTAAGCGTGCTTCTGAACGAAGTGCAGCAGAGGTGGCAGGGAACATCGGACATGTGTATTGCATGGTGGCCATCGGCCTGTTGGACCGGCAACTGGTCACGCTGGCCCGAGAGTTCAAGGAGAGTGGCGGCTTCAGTGAGCGGCTGCACAAGGCCCGCTCACAAGTGCGTGGCCAAGGCAAGTAGCCGCCGGGGCAGTAACCTATGGGTGGACACGGAGCCGCTCCCGCCGCCGCCGTGTCCACCTGTGTCCACCCGAGCGAGTGCCTGCGTGAGCGATTGCAGTGGAAAGCCCACAGCGAGGAAAGACCGAGTATTTGAAGCGGAAAGCGCGACCAGAGTCTATCCGAGGGGCACGCCCACCCATCGACTACGATCAGCGCGCGCTACCTCCACAAGTACATCCTCCGCTCCCCAAACAC
>JANOPI010000317.1:0-3646 GCA_031421755.1 Flavobacteriales bacterium
CCCCGCCGGATGCAAGACCCATTCGACCCCGCTTCACATACCCACCCAGTACTCTTTATCTGGTAATGTGGTCACGTTCGGCTTTGACAAGGTCCTGCGGTCGATCGGACCCAACCTCCTTCTCATCGACCCAGAGCTCACCTTCGGCAGCTACTCCGGAAGCACGGCGGACAACTTCGGCTTCACAGCCACCTACGACGATGATGAAGCGCTCTACGGAGGCGGCATCGTGTTCGGCCTCGGTTACCCCACCACGCTCGGTGTGGTCCAATCGGCCTTCCTCGGTGGTTTCATGGATATCGGCCTCACCAAGTACTCTCCCGACGGTACTGATCTGGAGTGGAGCACCTACCTCGGTGGAACACTCAGCAATGAAACCCCGCACAGCCTGGTGGTGAATGCGAACGATGAGCTCTTCGTGCTCGCCGTTACCGGCTCCCCCGACTTCCCGACCACACCGGGGTGTTATGATGGCTCATTCAATGGCGGGGTGGAAATCCCCTTCTCTGGTCCGGGCGGCTTCGTGAACCTGGCCAGCGGTGAGGGCTATGACTTTGTCCTGGGCACGGACATCGCCGTGGTGCATCTCGCGGCGGATGCAGGGTCCCTGATCGGCTCCACCTTCATCGGTGGATCGGACAACGATGGTCTCAACCAATCTCCGCAACTGGTACATAATTATGGTGATCATTTCCGTGGGGAGATCGCATTGACGGACTCCGGCGAACCGGTGGTCGCCACCTCCACCCAGAGCACGGATGCGCCCACGAGCGCTGACGCTCCCCAGAACGCCTACGGTGGCGGCTTGTTGGATGCTTACCTCTTCGGGTTGAACCCGGCACTCACCTCCCTCGACTTCGCCACATACTGCGGTGGCAGCGGCGATGACAGTGGATATGGCGTGCAGTTCGCCAGCAATGGGGAGGTCTTCCTAACAGGAGGCACCACCAGCAGCGACCTGCCCATGGTCGGCACGCCTTCGGACAACAGTTACAACGGCGCCATCGACGGCTTTATCGCACGGTATCCGGCCAACGCCAACACGCTGCTTTCGACCACCTTCGTCGGCACCTCCGGGTACGATCAGACCTACTTCGTGCAGTTGGATACGGAAGATGATGTCTACGTGGTCGGTCAGACCCATGGCGCATATCCCATCACGCCCGGAAAATACGCCAACACCGGTAGCGCCCAGTTCATCCACAAGTTCAGCCAGGACCTGAGCACCTCGCTCTGGAGCACGCGCATAGGCAGCGGCAACGGGTTCGAGGATATCTCACCGAGCGCCTTCCTCGTCAGCAACTGCGGGCAGATCTACTTCAGCGGTTGGGGCGGCAGCACGAACGGAAACATCGCCGGCGCCGCTGGCAGTAGCACCATGGGGCTGCCGGTATCCAATGATGCCTATCAATCCAGTACCGACGGCAGCGACTTCTACCTGATGGTGCTCGCGCCGGAAGCGGCGGGCCTGGTGTACGCGACCTTCTTCGGCGGCAGCAGTGCCGAGCACGTGGACGGTGGCACCAGCCGATTCGACAAGAACGGCAACGTATACCAAGCGGTATGCGCAGGTTGTGGCGGTAACAGCGACTTCCCTACAACGCCGGATGCGTGGAGCACCACCAACAACAGCTTCAACTGCAACCTCGGCGTCTTCAAGTTCAACCTCAGCCAGAACGAGGCCCTGATCGACATCGACGGACCTAACTTCGTGTGCCTTCCGAACGGTGCGCAATTCATCAACTCAAGTACCGGTGGCAGCGGGTACTCTTGGGACTTCGGCGACAACTCCACGTCCACTGAATTCGAGCCTGACCACACGTGGGCCGAAGCAGGCACCTATACGGTGACCATGATCCTGAGCGATAGTTCGGACTGTGTTCCGAACGACACGGCGACCATCACCGTGGATGTGCTGGAGCCCGGCGTGGCCTCGATCGACTCCGTTGGGCCCGTCTGCGATGGAGGCACTGTGCAATTGAACGCGCACGGCGGTGACACCTTCGAGTGGTTCCCCAGCTCCGGGCTGAGCAACGCCTTCATCGCTGACCCGGTGGCCACACTCAATACCGCCATCACTTATTCCGTGGCCGTATCCGGAGCGTGCGGTGCGGATACTGCCACCATCGATCTGGTGATCGGAACACCGGAAGGGACGGCAGGCCCAGATACCCTCACCTGTGCCGGAACACCTGTCCAGATCTCCGCTTCGGGAGGTGCCATCTACCTCTGGAGCCCAGCCGCTTCGCTTGATGATGCGACTTCGGCTTCGCCGAACGCCGATCCGTCAGACACCACCACCTACGTCGTCACCATCACAACGCCCGAAGGTTGCTCCCTCCAGGATTCCTTGGTCGTGAACGTGATCTTCGACCTGCCCGACCCCGTCGTGAACGACACCGTCATGTGCGCCGGCGGCAGTGTGCAGCTGCACGCGGATGGCGGCGACAGCTATGAGTGGCAGGCCTCGCCCGGCATCAACGACCTGTTCACGCCCGACCCCGCCGTTTCACCCGCCGCCGATCAATACTACCATGTGCTGGTGACCAATACCTGCGGCAGCGTCGCCGACAGCGCGTTCGTCGATGTGCAATACGTGCTCGCCGACGCCTGGCCGGACACTCTTGTTTGCCCCGGTGAGCCCGTTACCCTGTTCGCCTCCGGCGGGCTTACCTATACCTGGTTACCGGCAGCCGGCCTCAGTCATCCGGACTCCGCGATAACGCAGGCCGCACCGCCCTCGCCGGTCACGTATACGGTAACGGCCAGCAACGCGATCGGCTGTGAAGGCACCGCTACCGCCGCTATCCAGCATTTCCCCGGCTCGCAAGTGAACGCTGGCCAGGACACGGGGATCGACTTCGGGGAACACACCCAGCTCGTCGCGTACGGCAATGGCAGTATGGTCTGGACCCCCGCGTATTCGCTCACATGCGATTCATGCACAGCTCCGGTCGCAGCGCCGGAGCAGACCACCACCTATATCGTGGAGATGACCGACCCGAACGGCTGCAAGGTCTCTGATGAGGTTACCGTGTTCGTGAACGGCACCTTGTACGTGCCCAATACATTCACCCCGGACGGTGATGGCGTGAATGACGGCTTTTTCGCCTTCGCCACGGAGATCGCTGAATTCCGCCTGCTGGTGTTCAATCGCTGGGGCGAACAGATCTACCAGACGGACCAGCTCGGCCGACCGTGGGACGGCACTTACAGTGGCGTACAATCCCCGATCGATACCTATGTCTGGCGCGTGGACCTTGAAGAACTGAACGGGAAGAAACGCACCGTCTTCGGGCATGTGAACCTGGTGCGGTAAGCGAACGGTCAGCCCACGAACGACAGCTTGTCAAGGCCCAGCCATTTCAACGCCGAACCGCTCAGCACCATCTCCTTGCGCGCATCCGGCCATGCCATGGAACGGATGAGCTGCCCGGGTTCCAGCTCTCCGAGCGGGAAGGGATAGTCCGTGCCGAGCGCGACCTTCTCGGCGCCGATCAGATCCACGAGGTAGTGGAGCATCACCGGATCGTGTACCAATGAATCGAGCCAGAAGCGGCCGAGGTATTCCTTCGGAGGCACGTTGTTGTCCACCGCGCAAAGGTCCGGCCGCATCTCGAAGCCGTGCTGGATCCGGGCCACCGTG
>JANOPI010000318.1:0-5439 GCA_031421755.1 Flavobacteriales bacterium
GTTCTGGATCGTCTCCACTTCGGCTTGCAGGTGGCTGTAACCGATGTCGGTGTGGCTGTGGTGAACGAGGTAAACATTGCGGTGAATGACCGGTTCGATATGAACCAGGGTATCCACGCGGATGGCCGAGGGGTCTTTCTGGAGCCGAACCTGTACACGGATGTTCTGCGCTTCAGCCAGCTCCGGTAGCGGCACATCTAACACTTGCAGTCCGTTGCGGACATCGAACGTGTGGTCTACGCTCTGTTCTCCAACATCCACGATGAGTTTATCCGGGCCACCGAAGTGCATCACCGTGAGTTGAAGTGGCCGGGTTACGTACTCAAGCTCATTGCTTAGGAAAGGCAGCACCTCCACCTCCACCTTTTCCTCGAACGTGTACCGGAAGGTCATGAACCAGTCGGGGCTGTCTTGCGCGTGGCCCACCACCTTCAGCCGCAGCGGCTGGCCGGGCGTGGTGTACTTCCGGGGAACCCGCAAGTGAACAAAGCCATGCGCATCGCCGTGGCGGTCGGCTTTAGAGAATTCGAAGACGAGCGCCACCCCGTCCAACGTGTCCACCGACCATGAAGCAGGCTTGGTTGCATGGTGCGTAGTGAAGGTGAGCGCCTTCTCTTCACCAATGAACAGATCGAAGCTCCGGTCGCCACCGCTGGTGGTGCTGTTGTGCGCGGCGATCCAGCTGAAGTAGAAGTACTGGGTCGATTCGCGTTCCGAGAACGGGACTTCGGCCGTTTCCCAAGCGATGGCTTTCGCTCCATCGGTGCATCGCGTGAGCAAGGCCGTGGTCGCGTGCTCCGGGTACACGCTGAAGTAGGAGAGGACCTCGCCCTCAATGTCCTTCGAGTATCCGTTGATCACGTTCTGCTTACCGAAGACGGGCAGGTCGACCTGAGCGGAAGCAGTGAACCCGATCAGCAGCGAGGCGGAGAAGCAATTTCGCATCGCTCAAAGATGGACTGAATGCGGCTTTCACCGCCAAGGTGCAACGAACGCCAAGGCCACGCCAAGGAGTTGTTGCATTGCGAAACCGTTGCGTGCTTGGTGCCTTGGCGGTGGAAATTCAGAACGCGAACCGCAAGCCCATGTTGACCACCAGCGCCCGAGTAAGGCCGTCAGGCCGTGCGTCACGCGTGATCATCGGTGTACCCACGTTCGCCTCGAGCGCCCAGGAATGAGATAGCCTATAGCGAGCGTCGGCGGTTAGGTTGAGGGTAAGTCCATCAGAACCCTTGATGCCCACACGCGGGATACGCATGTCGACCCAATTGGTCGCATCAAAATCCAGTCGCGTATCCTCGGCCAGATGATAGATAGCGAGTAGACCCGGCTGCAGCGTGAGGTTCCCGAAGCGATGCGCGTATTGCAAGCGCGCGACGAGATCATCCGCTCGCCACAGGAACAAGGTCTCTTCATATGCCCGCGCTACTGCATCACTGGGCGCGTAGTTGATGTGATCGAAATGGTTGTTGTTCATATCCGTCACCACGTGCTGCCAAGCAAGCGCGCCGCTCCAACGGCCGCGACGATAGTTCACGCCGAGCAACAGATCGGACGTGCCCAGGCTTCGTTGGTACACCATGGGGTAGGTCCGAACGGTGCTTACCGTGGCCATCTCGCCTTCATCCGCGGCGGTGGAATATCCTTTGAACCCCAAGACCGCATCCAATCGTTGCTTGTCTTTCTTGATGAACGCGAACGAGGTGGTGATCACTATGTCCCCAACTCCGCTGTTCTGTCCGAGGTCCCCGCTTATGCTCATGTACGGCATGCGCACCTGCACGCCCCAGCGCTCTGTGATCCCGAAACCGACTTCAGGGACCGCTTGGAAGATGGTTGTGGAGCGCTCCCCGATCGCATAGCTGAAGGTGAGGCGGGCGTAATGTCGGGATTCATCCGCGGTGGTCGAATCGCTGAGCACGGGCAGTTCACCGATCGGACCGGCCGTGCATACGCCGGCATCACTGCAGCCTTGCGCCATCGTGTACGCAGAAAGGAAGGCGCTCACACTGAAGAGAAGTATGCGTTGTCTCATGCGTCGAAGGGAACGTTCAGTCTCCAGCACTTGTTGTCGCCATCGCTGGCCATTGGCCGAATGACTTGTCACGAGCTTGACGGTATGAAGAAACTCATCGGCCTGCGCAAGAAATGCCGCCATACAGACAGTACGATATCGTCCAAGTCGTTGATCGGGATCCCGCGTGAGCGCATGGCCAAGGAAAGCGAGAGCGCGAAGCTCACCGCGAAATTCACGAAGCCGATGAGCCCGATGCCGATGATGGCCCAGAACAGTGGCCAGAAGGTGATGCTGAACGCCGCGCCGTGCAACGCGATGCCGAGGTTGCCAGCAGCGAAGGTGATGTGGCGGATGTCCAGCGGCAGCCCGAAGATCATGCCCACTACCACCGTGCTTCCCATGAACACACCGAACCAGAAATTGCTGAGGATGCCGGCCCAGTGCTTCTCATAAAAGCGCGCCACGTCTTCTGTGCGCTTGATACCGACGGTAGCGAGCAGCCATGGATGCTTGCGGATGCGCAATGCGATGCGCTCGTGCTTGCCCCGGTTCGCCACACTGCCCGCGATGATGCCGCTGAGGAAAAGAAAGATACCGGCGATCGCAGCATGTGGCAAAGCGAGTGAATGCACCGGACTGAGATCGGTGATCAGTCCTTCCCACTTGGTGGCGGAGAGGTTCCAGCCGGAGAGCTGTTCAATGAGCAAGGAAATGCCGAGCGCCATGGGCAGGGCCAGCAGCACGTTGCCGACGAAGGCGATGAACTGCGAGCGGAACAGCCGCGCGAAGAGGATGGCGAAGGCTCCGTACTGTTCGGTATTGCCGACGGTGTTATGCAAGCTCTTCACCACGGTGGCGGCGGTCATCGCGGGTTGTTTGGTGGCGAGCGTGGCTCCCAGGAGGTAGATCGCGATGAAGCCCCACGCGTAGTTCATGCTGTAGAAGAAGGCCTTCCCGAACAGCGTTGGATGCAGGTAGCTGAGCAGCACTTTCAGTATGCACATGATACCCACGATCATCCCGCCACCCGCCGCGCTCAGGAACATGTGCCGGTATTCACTGCCGCTGGTGGTGATGTAATGTTCACCGGTACTGCCCGTGTGCTGTGTGATCTCGTAGGCGGTGAGCCGTGTGCTCTCTTCGATCAGCCCGCGCAGGTTGTTCTTGGTACCGTGGAACTCGATGAGTCGTCTGGCGAGTTCGATCGTGTTGTGTTGTGCCGTTCGTTCCGGGGTGATGGTGAGCAGATCGAGCACGATGCCGAGCCGCTCCAGTTGCTGGCGGATGCGCAGCAGGTTCTGGTTCACGCGAATGCTGATGCCGTAGTGCTCACTGTTCGAGAAGGCCGTGTTGATGTACTCCACGCACTGGTGGTGCAGCACACGCAGCTGGCGGTGATCCTCGTGATCGGCGTTGTCAGGCAACTCGCCTTTCGCCATGAAGCGCTCGATGATGTTGTCCAACTCGCGTTGAAAAGCGAGGAAGGGGTTGCCGAGCTGTTCGTGCGCGGGCACCATGCGCAGCACATCCGCTTCCAATGCGCGACCACTGATGCGGTGCGCGAGGACGCTGGCCGCGAAGAGCAGGTCGGCGAACGGGCCGCCTTCGGTTTTAACGGCGTTGATCGGTCGCAGCTTCAACAAGGTGAACACCTCCGTGATCTCCTGCTCCGGGATCGTGCGTACCCACCGTGCATCACCCTTGCGGTAGAAGACGTTATTGAGCACGTGGCCCAGTGTGTTCTCGTCCGGCTGGTCGGGCAGCAACTTGAAACTGATGCGGCGGATCACTTCACGCCAGAGGTCCGTATCGGAGAGGATCCCGTTGTCCGTGATCGAATAGCGGATACGCTTTCCGTGGAGGGCCCGCATCAAATATTCCCCCAGCGCGCCTGCATAGGCCGTGTTCTCGCGCAGTTCCACAAGCAACGGTGCGATGGTGGCCGAACCGTTTTCCGATCGCGACTTGCGCAGTTCCCCCGCGAGCCGGATGAAGATGCGCAGGTCGTCCGACTCCTGCCGCCACGCCTCGGTGGGGCCGAAGTACTTGGCCAACAACTGACGGATACGGGGCTCAGTCGCCATTTCGGCGAAGATGGGGTCTCCGGCCTGTCCTTGCTTCGTCCGCTATTTTCGCATCCCAAACCACGCGTAATGCCCGGCACAGAGCTTTTCGGCGAAGAGGAGAAGAAGGAAGTGATGGACGTCCTCAACACGGGCGTACTCTTCCGTTACAACCACGATGCGGCGCGCAAGGGCCAGTGGAAGGCGAAGGACTTCGAGGCGGAGATCGCCAAGTTCACCGGCGCGAAGCATGCGTTGGCGGTGAGCAGCGGGAGCACGGCGGTGAGTTCGATGCTCGCAGCATGTGGTGTGGGCTATGGCGATCACGTGATCGTACCGCCCTTCACCTTCGTGGCCACGATCGAAGCGGTGCTTTTCGCAGGTGCGATCCCTGTCTTCGCGGAGATCGATGAGACGCTGTGCATGAGCGCCGAAGGAATTCGCGCAGCGATCACAACGAAAACGAAAGCCGTTCTGCTGGTTCACATGTGCGGCGCCTCAGCCGATCTCGACGGCATCATGGCCGTTTGCGAGGAGAAGAACGTGATGCTGATCGAGGACACCGCGCAAGCACTCGGCGCAACGTACAAGGGCAAACACCTCGGTCTCTTCGGCAAGATGGGCAGCTTCAGCTTCGACTTTTTCAAGATCAATACCTGCGGCGAAGGCGGCGTCATCATCACCAACGACGAGCAGCTGATCAAGACCGCCGAGTACCTCAGCGACCACGGCCACAGCCACGAAGGCGACAACCGCGGCATGGAGCCCCACCCGATCATGGGCACCAACTACCGCATCGGCGAGATCAACGCGGCCATCGGGCTGGCGCAGGCGCGCAAGCTGCCCTACATCATCAGCCAGCAGCGCAAGCACAAGGCGATCATCCAAGCGCGCCTCTCGAAGATCCCCGGCCTGTCCTTCCGCAAGCAATGCGATGATGCCGGCGACAGCGCCACCTTCTTCCACCTGCTCTTCCCCAGCGAAGCCACGGCCCGCGCGGCGCACAAGGCCATGGGCGAAGCGGGCGTGGGCGGCGGCTACTGGTACGACAACATGTACCACTACATCAAGCAGTGGCACCAGGTGAAGGAGCTGAGCATGCCCTTCCGCATGGTGGCGCACGAGCTCGGCCTACCGCAGGACCTCAAGACCATGAAGTTTCCGAAGAGCGATGCGGTGCTCAGCCGCCTCATCAGCTTCAATATCCGCGTGACGTGGACCGAAGCGGAATTGGATGCCTACTTGGACAAGGTGGAAGGGGCGGTGCGGAAGGTGATGGAGGGGGTGGTGGTTTAGAGAACCCTGAGCTTGTCGAAGGGTGGGCGTGCCGGCTCGAAGACTCGCCGTCGCGCTTTCCGC
>JANOPI010000319.1:0-4973 GCA_031421755.1 Flavobacteriales bacterium
CGTTGGCGTGGTGGCTCCAGATGGGCAGCATGTGGTGCGCGCTCTGGTCGTAGTGCGCCAGCATGGAGTTGATCAGGTCGCTTGATCGCTCGCGTTGAATGATGTTGAACAGCGGGTGCAACGCGCGGTAAGTATCCCAGAGCGAGAAGGTCGTGTGGTTCGTGAAGCCCTTCGCCGTGTGATTGTTCTGGTCCAGCCCGCGGTACTGGCCGTCAACATCCATGTACACGGTGGGCGAGAGGCATGCGTGGTACATGGCCGTGTAGAAGTTGGTGAGCACCTCCGGCCGCGTGCTGGTGATCTCGATCCGCTTCAACTCCTTCCGCCAACTGTCCTGTGTTTCACGAACGACGCGGTCGAAATCCCAATGCGGCACCTCGGCCTTCATGTTCTTCAACGCGCCATCCGTGCTCACACTGCTCAGCGCGACTTTCACCAGCAACCGGGCATCGGGCTTCAGGTCGAAGTCGAACCACGCGCGCAACTGCTTACCCGCCATTTCTGGGAAATCCTTCGTTTGATCGAACTTCCGCCAGAAGCCACGGTACTCGGTAGGGTGCGCATCCGGTTGCTGGCCATAGTGCGTGATCCGTTCGCTGAAGGCCATGGCGAAGTACACCGTGCGCGTGCGGCCCCAGCCGTTGGTCTGCCGATAGCCCGTTACCAGCGTGTCGTTCTCAACACGAACGAAGGTCCACACGTTCTTGTCGGCGTGGTTGTAGATGCCATGTGCCAGATCGAGGATCAAATGCACGCTGTCCCGGCGGGCGTATTCGTAGCGATGCATGCCCACCCGGGTGGATGCCGTCAGCTCCGCTTTGATGTCGTGGTCTTCCAAGCGCACTTCATACTTGCCGGGCAAGGCCTTTTCGGCCTTGTGATGAAAGATCGACCGGAAACCACTACTCGGATCGGCCGCCGTTCCCGGGTTCAGCTGTAACGGTCCGGAGGTGGGCATCAACAAAATGTCACCCAGATCCGAATGCCCCGTACCGCTGAAGTGCGTGTGGCTGAAACCGACGATCGTGCTGTCGTCATACTGATAGCCCGAGCATGTGCGATAGACTTCGGGGTTGTACTTCCCGGCAACGGCGTAGGGCAGCGTGTCCGTGTCGGGGCTCAGTTGCACCATGCCGAAGGGCGCGCTTGCTCCGGGGTACACATGGCCCATGCGCTGGGTGCCGATCATGGGGTCCACGTACTTGAGCACATCGTTCTGGGCAGGAGCTTGCGCCGAACAAGCGAAGGACATCAACACCAGCCCGGCAGCGGGCAACGGTCGCAAAATGATCATGACACAAGGATAGACGAGGGCAGCTTCCCTTCCTCAGCGCGATCGCAGCCGCACCGCTTGCCGGAGCAGGTCGTCGATCACGCGCAAAGGCACGTCCTTATCGGGCTGTACCAGGAGGATCTTCATTCGCGCCCGCTTCTCTTGCAACAGTTGCGGATGGTCGAGCAGCTTTCCGTCCACAAAGCCGATGTAGGGGAGGTGATACTGCTTGTGCGACCATAAGTAGCAGAACATGCGGCCCTCGAACAAGAAGAAGGGCATACCGTACTTCCATCCTTCCGTGATGCGGGTATCGTGCGCGAGGATGTGTTGCCGCAAGTACTGGAAGCAGCTTTTCACAGGTTCCGCTTGCTCTGTGTAGAAGCGGTCGATCGGGCGGAGCATTGGGCCAAAGTAGACGCGGTATTGAAGCAGTTCATTTTCGTGCATCAGCGGTTGCCGGATCTTTGCGCCGCTCGCCCAGCTCCATCAGGATACGGCGAAGCACAAATGACCAAGCGCAGTGTAGAGGCCGTACTGGCCCCGCCCGCCCCGCACATGGTGGGCGATGGTTTCCGCGTAAGTAATTTCTTTCCGCAGGGCTACAACATGGCCCAGGACCGGATGAGCCCGTTCTTCCTGCTGGACTACGGCCCGCCCGTGGATTTCAGCGCACGCGTAGAGCCGCGAGGGGTGGGCGTGCATCCTCACCGGGGTTTTGAGACCGTGACCTTCGGCTTCAAAGGCAAGGTGGCGCACCATGACAGTGCCGGACACAGCGGTGTGATCGGCGAAGGCGACGTGCAATGGATGACCGCCGGCAGCGGTGTGTTGCACAAGGAGTACCACGAGAAGGAGTTCTCCAAGACCGGTGGCCCGTTCCACATGGCGCAGCTCTGGGTAAACCTGCCAGCCAAGCACAAGATGGAAGCGCCGCGCTATCAAGCCATCAAGGCTGCGGACATGGCGGTGGTCGCACTTCCCGACGGAAGAAGCGAGGCCCGTGTGATCGCTGGGGATCTTTTCGGTGTGACCGGCCCTGCGAGGACCTGGTCACCGATCATCGCATCGGTAGTGCGGATCGGAGCGGGTGGCGAAGCCACGTTCAGCCTGCCCCAGAGCTTCAACAGCGTGGCCTTGTTGGTCGAAGGTTCGGCCGTGGTGAACGACAGTGATGCACCCACGGATCACTTGGTCGTTTTCCGCAACGATGGGGAAGGTGTGAACGTGACGAGTTCAACCGGTGCCACATTGCTGGTATTGAGCGGCGAACCACTGAACGAACCTATCGCGGCTTACGGCCCGTTCGTGATGAACACCTACGACGAGATCAAGCAAGCGTTCGCGGATGTGGCCGCAGGAAAATTCGGGGTGTTGGAAGACTGATCATCACTTGCCGCCCTACAGCTCGCGGGCATCCAACAGGAAGCGCTCGCCCATGCTTCGGGCGGGTGCTATCCTGTGCCAGTAAGAGGTTGAGCATTCCGCATTTGCCGAAACCGTCGCGTCCACTATCCGGGCGCCGGGAGCGGATGGAACTGCAACCCACATGCCCAGGAAGGGTGCGTTCGATAGGCACAGGACGGGAAGCTTGGCAACCCCATGCAGAACCGTACGTTCGTCTTCTGAACCGTCACACCACACCCGATGTTCGCTTCGCGCCAACGCCTCTCCTGGATCTGTGCGCATGTCCAGGTAATCTGCCTTGCGCAAGGGACGTACACGGCCAATGATATTTCCAGGCATATCATTCCGATCGATCTCGGTGCTGGGAGTACGCTCTACATTGGTGAACGGGATCTCTTTCCGGATTCATCCTACCTGGATCTGTTCTGGACGAACGAGGCAGAGGAGGTGACGAGCAGCCAGGCCTATCTGGGATGCACTTCGTTCACCTCGCTCGTGACTGCGGCGAAAATGGGGAACGGGTTCCTCCTTGGCGGTGAGGATACCGGCGAACTCCAGTCCCCTTTCCTGCTGGCCACGGATGCGAACGGCACAGTGGAATGGTACGGTCACTTCGCGGACTTGGATTACGCGGATGAAATGTTCGCTGTCTTCGGGCACGAGAACGCCTGGACCGCATATGCGCATCCTGCAGGATGGTCTGTGGCCGACCGGCTCTACCGGCTCGACGGGGACCCTTCAGGATCAAGCCTGACCGGGGTTATCATCGCGAACAGCGCACAGATCAACATGCGCGTCCACGAGGTCTTCCGGTCTGATAGTGTTGATATGGCTTGTGGCATCATCGTGGACCCCACCGGTTCCGGCTTGGATGACATGCTGCTAATTGCCATGGGGCCTGATGGGGCGGATTGGGGAAAGCGATACGATCTGGGTACGAGCGGATCCGCTGCCGATGAGGTGTGCAGGCAGGTAGTCGCCACCGCAGAAGGGGAACTGATCTGTGTGGGCCATATCGGGATACTCCCGGATGACGTTGAGGCTTACTTCAAAGGCTTCGTCATGAAGCTCACGGCATCAGGAGACCCCGTCTGGGCCGTGCGGCTCGAAAGTCCGCCGGGGCTGCTTCTCACGGATGTCATCGAGCTGGAAGATGGTGATCTGCTGCTGTACGGCTACTCCAACCTGGAGGGGCGGCTGATCCGTATGAGCGGCTCCGGGGACGTGATGTGGCAGAAGGGCTTCCAATCCTTCCCTCCAGAAGGCTCTCGCGATGATCATTTGTGGAGGAACAGCATAGGCCAGGTCAAGGTTGCGGCGTTGAGCAGATTGATCGTGATGGACACATCCCTGTCGGCCTGCGACCTCTTCGACATCCCGGCGTTGACGGCAATTCCGTTCGCTCCTGCCGTAAGCGCGGTGCCCTTCACGAATACGCCCATGTCCCCGGTGCTGATCTCTTGTGAAGCGCAGAGCAGCACGCCAACGCTCGGCTGGACCCAGGATTGTGCCCTTTCCCTTCCTCGGCAAGAAAGACCGGAGGCGCAATGGATCGCATACCCACAGCCCGCGAGCGATATTGTCCGGCTTGAGGGTCCTTACGACCTGCCCGCACAGGAACCCGTGATCCTTCATCAACAGGATGGCAGAGTGGTACGGAAGACCACCTACGGTCAGGGGATCCGAATGGAAGACCTGGCGCCAGGCGTGTATTTCTTGGAGTTGCCCCTCTTGGGGAAGAGTATCCGCGTTGCCAGGCAATGAACTCCTCCGACACCATCAAGCCAGCCAATGCACAGGCAGCTACCGGGTGGTCCATGCTAGAGGACTGAGGTCAGCGCTTCAAGATTCGGGCGAGCTGATCGAATGCCCGACGGCTATCCACGATAGTTTGTCCGGGCACCGGATGGCGTGAACGACGAAGCCCCGGTCAGATGCCGGGGCTTCGCTATGGATCTTGAGGGGATCACTGCTTGATCCCCTGCTCCAACCCGTACTTGGGCGTGAGGCCGACGTTCTGGAAGAAGAAGGCATACTTGTCCGCCTGCTGCTGGATGATCATGCTCGTGGGCATGCCCGCACCGTGGCCCGCTTGCGTTTGCACGCGGATCAGCACAGGCGCGTCACCCTCTTGTGAGGGTTGCAGTGTGCTGATGAACTTGAAGCTGTGGGCAGGCACTACCCGATCGTCGTGATCGGCGGTGAGGACCATCGTTGCTGGGTACTTCGCAGGTTTGATGTTGTGGACAGGGGAGTATTTCCGCAGGTAATCGAACTCCTCCTTGCTGTTGTC
>JANOPI010000320.1:0-1571 GCA_031421755.1 Flavobacteriales bacterium
TCGGCATCTATGCCCTCGTGAGCAAGTTCAACCGGGATGTAGTGGGCATCAAGCAGATGCAGGCGGAGCGGTACAACGAGGTGGAACGCATCAAAGCCTTGCCCGAACTGCAGGCCATTGTGGTTTCCGCAGGCACGGTGCGTGCGCCCTTCTCCCATGCGGACGTGGCGGCCTACGCCTTGACCCAAGCCCTGCTGAAGGATATGAGCGGACCGACCGGTGGACGCAGCAGCGGCCCCAGCAGCGGACCACGTTACGATCATGATGACGATGTCATCTTCATGGGAGCCCCCGGCCTAGTGGTTTCCATCGGGGATGTCACCTACACAGCACTGCCCGATTCCATCACGCTCCTATGGACGCCGGGCGACGCCAGCGGCGAGCTTGGCGAAAGGTTCCGAAGCAACCACGTCTCCACGCTCTTCGATCCGGAATATGCCGACGATATACGCGCCGTGAAGGCCCTGCAAGGTCGCTCCGGCATGGTGGACAGCTACGTCATCGGCAACGGACGTGGTGGTCATCGTGACATCATGCTCGAAGAGGTGCTCTTCCAAGTGGGCGATACCATCCGCTTCAAAGGCCGCATTGAGAATGGCAGTATCGTTCCGCTGTATTGAGGAGCACGTAGCGTTGGAATGTCCGATTATCCAAGGCTACCACAGGTAGTTCTCCCATCCAGCTCCCGCTGCACGCGAGGCCTGGCGAAACGATGAGCGGGCAACGCAGTCTCCGGCTAAGACCTATCCGCCGGGGGAAGGATCTCGAGCCATCATCCCCATTCGTCCATGCACTGTTAAATTGTCCAACAGCTTGTTGGACAATTGGATGTTGCGCAACGGTCGCAATTGTGCAACAGCTTGTTGCACAATTGACCCTCGGATATCCGGAAGGTCTTGCTGGCACTGGACTTCAAGCCGTGTCACGCGGGTGAACGATCGCAGCATGGCGGGTTCTAGCGTCATAGCTCGAAGTCGGATCATACCTTCGTCTTCCAACCCGGAACCACATGAAGAACTCACTCCTCATCACACTTCCTTTGGTAGCGCTCCTGTTCTCCTGCGGAGGATCCAACCCAGAGCACGACAAGATGATGGCTGAGCACAAGGCCATGATGACGGCGGAGAGCGCGAAGCACGCCGAGATGGATCGGATGAAGCAGACCGCCCAGCGCTTCCTCGACCAATGGTTCTCGGGGAAGACGGACGGCATAGAAGAGATCGTGGCGGAGAATTTCAAGTCGAACATCCCTATGCCGGGTGTCAACTCCACAGGCATTCAACAGTTGAAGGATATGATGGCCTTTTCCTCGTCGGCCTTCACGGACAACACGATGGAGGACATGCACCTGATCGCAGATGGCGACCGTGTGGCCGCGCATTACCGGTGGAAGGGAGTGAACACCGGTTCCATGGGCGAAGGCATGCCCGCCACCAACAAGCCCATCGATGTCCATACCGTGGATGTGTTGCGCTTCGAGAACGGGAAAGTGGTGGAGCATTGGGGCTACATGGAGGAGATGAAGATGATGGAGCAGCTGGGGATGATGCTGGGTGCGGAGGGGAAGTAGC
>JANOPI010000321.1:0-2781 GCA_031421755.1 Flavobacteriales bacterium
CGAGGGGTCGCCGCTGGTTTGTACCACGTTTCCGGTTAGCACGAAGCAGCCATCGCTCGTTGGCTCATCGTCTAACAAATCGTCATCAGCCAAGATGCTGATGTAGTGAAGATCGCGCGACCATAAGCTATCACCCTCCGCACTGTACTTGGCTATGAACCCATAAGTGCTACGCCCACCACAAGTAATGAACGAATGATCCGGCAGGATCTCGAAATCCCGCGCGCGGGCCCATTGGAAGTAATGCGTGCGCGTATCCCAGATCAGGTTGCCAAAGGGACCCCACTTGCGCAGCATCACTTGGTAGCGCTCGAAAGGCCAGGATTGGTCCTTGTGCTCGCTCCACGTATAAATGTACCCATCGGCATCCACGCGCACAGCACCGTCGGAATATGCATCGTCGCCATATCTGCGCCTCCAGAGTTGATCACCAAGACTGTCCGTTCGGATCAGAAAGGACCTGTCCTCAATTGAGGAGCACCATCCGGTCAGAACGTAACCACCATCTGGGTACTGCGCCACACTGGTCGCTTCTGCGATGTCATCTGGGAAGGCAAACTCCTGTAACCACTCCACATTGGAGGAGGAATCCACCTTGAGGAGCAGAGCCTTGGCCAGAACAGAGCCGACCATACGCCAACCCGAGACAACGAAGCCACCGCCGCTCGTAGTGCGCGTCGCACGCATGCCCATTAGCAGCGAATCAGCCTGATCCAATACAACCAATGTATCGGCTCTGACCAACACACCTGCAATATCGTGCATTTTCAGCCAGACCATGGGTGCGGGACCATTGTACTGAATGACGGCACTCACATGAAGGGAGTCACCCACATCCGCAATCGGATCGATGAACCCGGAATAGAAGTCATAGGCTGACCCATTGTTCCATACGACTCTGTCGATCAATTGGCCGTCCGAGGCCAACCGGTAAGCCATACACCTTGTTTGGCCGGTGCTGTCATCGGAGATCTGATGGCCGAATACGAGATAGCCCCATTCCTTTTGCCTAACGGAAGCCCCCCCAGCCGGATACCAGTTCTGGACCGAATCGAACTGCACGATGAAGCCGTCTTGGGAGGAGGCCCGAGGGCCTCCTCCCATTAACAGCCCTGCGATCAAAGCAAAACGCTTCATAGGTTGATAGTGAACTTGCACTCGCCAGCTCTACGCCCCTCAAACGAGAGCCTGGCCAAATAAAGTCCGATGTTCAGTTCCCGTACGTCCAACTCAACGAACGGTACTGCTGGGGCGAGGACAGATGTAGAAACCAGTTTTCCTGTCACGTCAAATACATCTAATGTGCCATGGTCCAGCCCATCCAGGAGCGTGATCATCACCCGGTCCGAGGCGGGGTTCGGGTAAGCTGCGAGAGTTGGTTCCGGAACGTTAGTACCACGGTTATGGCCCGCGAATACACCGCGGTACGCAGGGGGCAGCAGGGCGGGCGGCAAACTGTCGGTCTCCCCAAGTAGGAACAACAGGGACCAAGCCTGCGCACTGGCTGTCCGATCGCGAGTGAATGCCCACTCCCACAATAGATCCCGTTGCGCCGGGGTTGCCGCATCCCAATCACCGTTCAAGCTTTCCTGCATATCACCCAAACCGGTCAACACTTCCACATCTTGGCTCAAAGGGAAGCGGGTTTTGATCTGCGCCGCTACCATATAGCGCTCGTGCGCTACCGCCAAGCAGTAAGCCAGTTCGAGTCCTGTTCCCATGGAATCTGCAAGGTAGGCGCTCATAAGCGTATCCACCTTGGCCACATATGTGCTGTCCTCGTCCAAGCTGATCTGTATGCGCTGCAAAAGCTGGGACTTTTCCGCACTACGAAAGGCGATCTCATCCTCCAACACACTACGCAGGCTGGGATTGCCCTGGTTGGCGACCAACAGGTTGTAGAAGAATGGTTGCAAGGCACCGGTGGCATCCAATTCCTGCCAAATGGCTTCAGAGACCTTGCTATTACCGATGAGCACCTGTGTAAGGTGCCATGGATCCATGGGCACATCGCGGCGGATGGCCATGCGCATCACCGTGTCGCTCAACGGACTGTTCAATAACAACAGGTCGCGCAATTGGTGGCTGGGCCATGCGGGATCAGCAGCTATCGCCTCCAAGGGTGTGTCCTTGTCGCCATTGTCCACTTGGCCGTGGTAGGCTTCCAGCGCACTTTTATACTCGCCCACCTTTGCGCTGTATGAGGCCAAGTGGTCGCTCACATGTCCGGTACCAACGTCGAGAACTCCTCCATTGCAGTGGACAGCGGGGTCGTATGGGATATTATTCGGTTCCGCCGTTCCTAATAGGTCATAGTGGCTGCCGATCCACGTCTCATCCGGTCCCAGATCAATCGATTCCACGCACTCCGGACGGAGCTCCGGAGCTGAGCCAGCGAAGTAGTGGTACCGGATATTCGGAAGGTTCACATCCCGCAACGGATCCACGTATGGCTCAAAGGTGGTTGCGCAATCAAGCACGGGGTCCACCTTGTTGTAGCGGTTGTTCGCGGTGACCTGAACGCTGTTCGGCTCTCCTTGTTTCAACCGGATACTCCCGTTCTCCATGATGAACTGGTCCACCCGGCAGCCATTGTAGTCGTTGCAGAGCATTTGCAGCCCAGTAATGCTGGGCGGTTGGCCACCGGCTGTTCCTTCATGGTCGCCTTGCACCACATTGCCCGCGTTCAGGTTGTGGAAGTCATTGTCGTAAATGCGGTTGTCCATGATGGCTGGACCTCGGAACCAAACACCTACGCTGGGCACCTCCGGCGCAATGTTG
>JANOPI010000322.1:0-4380 GCA_031421755.1 Flavobacteriales bacterium
GTCCTGGGCTTCCTTGATCTGGCTGAGGCTCGCGGTATCGATGAAGAATTTCATGAGGAAGGGTTTCGCGCCCGCGACTACGGCGGGCAGGGGCGAAAGTAGGCGGAGGGGAATGCCCGTTTTTTCAACAAGGGGTATGCGGCACCTCCGCTCACGCGCCCCGGTCGCCCCTGGTGTCTCCGCTCAAAACGACGCGGTCACGAGCATAGGGCACTGCGCTCCACAAGGGTCACAGGGGGTCCTGCCGCAGGCGTGCATCGCTTTCCACGGTTGAAGCCAATAACTTGCACGCGATCGGAGTTGGGGTCACTCTTTCACCAAGCGGGCCGTATGGCGCTCCCCCTGCGAGGTCGCATGCAACACGTACACGCCGCTGGGTTCTCCTCCCAGATCGACCACACTTCGCCATTCGCCGGTTGATCCCAGTTGTGTGATCTGAATGATGGCGCCGGTAACATCCGTTACCTGGAGCTGTATGAGCCCACTGCCTGATCCGCGCACCACGAAAAGCCCGGTGGATGGGTTCGGAAAGACAGCGGTGGCATGGGATATATCGCTCGGCACATGGGTGGAAAGGTCGTTGTGAAGCCGTGCGATGCGCATGCGCGTGACGCCATCATAGGTGGTGAAACTTCCCCCGATCAAGATCTTGCCATCCGCCTGCGATTCGGTTTCCGTTATCGTCAGATCGGCGCCCATGCCGGGTTGGAATGTCGGGTCAACGCTGCCATCGGACAGAAGACGGGCGATACCGGGATAGCTGACGTCATTATCGTTCAGGTTAAAGACGCCGCCTAGAACCACCTTGCCATCCGGCTGAAGGATGCTGCTAATGACTGAATTCCCGATCGAAGGGCCATCGAAAGTGGTATCCAGCGCCCCATCGGCACCAAGCTGGACGGCACGCGGATGGGTCGCGTCATTGAAAGAGGTGAAGCCCCCGGCGAGGAACAGCCTGCCATCCGCGCGAAGCTCCGCAGTGAATACAGGGCCGCTGGGGCCGGTGCCGGGGTCGAACAACTCGTCAACGCTTCCATCCGTGTTCAGCCGCAGCAGGTTCTCATACGGCAAACCTCCCTGGGTGTCGAAATCGCCACAGGCGATCAGCTTCCCATCCGGTTGTTCCTTGACCTCGTCCACACGACCGACCGGTCCTCCATCCGGATCGAAGCTGCCATCCAACAGCCCGTTGGGCAGCAGCCTTACCAACCCAGGGTAGGCGGTGCCATCATACAGCTGGAAATCACCGCCGACAAGGATCTTTCCATCGGCCAGTACAAGCAGCGCGAGCACATTCCCATCGCCCGGCCCAAAGTGGCTAACGAAGGAGGTGTCCAAGGCTCCGTTCGCAAGTATGCGCGCCAAGCGATACCGGGTGGTCCCATCGTACGCGCTGAATTCCCCACCGATGATCATGCGACCATCCGGCTGCAGGGCGCTACAGTACACGGCCAGGTCCGGGCCCAGCCCGGGCTGGAAGGTGGGATCCTGGCTGCCGTCGCTGTCCAGGCGTGTTAGATAAGGACAAGGCGCGCCGTTCCAGAGCGTGAACTGGCCGCCGACGAGTATCCGGCCATCGGCCTGCACCAGCAAGGCCGTGGTATTGTCGTTCGGGCCGATACCGGGATCAAAGCTCACATCAAGCGATCCAGCCTGGCCGAACATCCGGAGACCAAAGATCAGGAGGCCAGCGCCGAAGAGTGAACGTTCCATTTCCCTTGGATGGTTGAACCACCGGCTAGCACCAAGCGGGCACGCCGGGGTCGGTCCCGTACGTTGACGTTGGAGCGCCCAAAGGTTGCCCCGCTTTACTGCGGGCTTGCGTGCTACCCATGCCCAACCCGCCCGGCGAAGGCTCGGGACCATGCACCACCCGTATCACCCGAAAGGCGCAGACCCGATACGGTCGTTTGTCACGTGCACTACCGCACCACCACGCGCTCCGTGGCCGTGGTACCCCGCTCGTCCACTACCGTTACTTGGTAGATGCCTACCGCAAGGCCGGTGAGGTCCAAGGTGGTCTGAGCCGCTTGCACGCGGCGTTCCGAACGGACCACTTGGCCCGCGATATCCGTGATGCGCACTTGGACATCCCCAGAGATCAGGCCCGTGGTCAGCAGCGTTACAGCACCGTCCGCAGGGTTCGGGTAGATGTGCAGACCGGTGGCTGTGCCGTTCGCTTCCGCCATGCCCACCACTGCGGTGGGGTCCATCTTCACCACCCCTACCGTGGTGGCCAACCACAGGTTCCCTTGGATGTCCTTCTTCGCCGCGATCACCCCGTTGGCCTCCAGCGGCGAGTTCGAATCATCATAAATGGCCGCGATGGTACCCGTGCTGCGGTTGTATTTGATGAACCCCTGGCTGGTACCCATCCACAGGTAATTGCCGTCCACCAGCATGCAGTAGTAGATCGTGTTCTCCGGGAAACCGAACGACACGTTCTCCTGGAAGCTCCAGCTGCCATTGTACTTCAGCAGGCCATCGAAGCCCCCGGCCCACATGGTGCCCGCTTCATCCACCGCTACCGCGTAGGCTATCCAGAGCTGGGTGGTAACGGTGGGGTAGAAGGTGAAGGTGTTGTTCTCGTACTTCGTCATGGCCGGCTGCGTGGCCATCCATACCGAGCCCGTTGACGTGAAGGCGAAGCGGTTGAAGTCCGCATTCACCAACTGCGAAGGGTAGTCCGTCAGGTTCGTCCAGGTGGTGCCGTCGTACACCGTTACCCCACGCGCGCCGCCTACGCCGTCTTTCGAGGCGATCCACATCTTGCCGTCAGGCGCCCGGTTCAAGGTGTACACCTCCTCACCCGGTAGCGGTGTGTTGCTGTTGTTGTACAAAATGAAGTCCGCCCCGTCCAACACGGAGATGCCCAAGTAGTGCGAGGCCCAGATCCGCCCCGTATTGTCTATGGCCAGCTCGCTGATGCTGGAGGTGGGCAATTCGGAGTTGAAGGTGCTGTAGTGCGTCCACGTGCTGCCGTTGAATTTCGATACGCCCAAGTAGCCGCCCGCAGCCCAGATGTTGCCGCTGCCGTCAATGGCCACGCCCGAATACGGGCCCGACCCCAAGCCGCCGTTCCCTTGGTCGTAAACCGTCCAACCCGGTTGCGCCAACAAGGCGTTCATGAAGCAGAAGGCGGTAAGCAGGGGTAGGGTTCGGACCATGGTGCTGTGGTTGCGAGGCGAAGGTAGAGGGCAGTGTGGATCGGTGGCGCTCCCACATACTTGCGCAGGTCCTCCGCTCAATACAATGGGCTCCAGAAGTTAGCGACCCTGCGGGCGTTCCGTATTGCCGTTCATTCACGGTTCATGTGATCGTGAAGTGATAGCCCTCCCTACGCGCATGTCCCGTTCATTTGAACGAACAAGGCCGCCCCTTGCGGAGCGGCCTCATCCATCTTGTTCTCGCTGGTCTACTGGTCGCAGCCCATGGCCCCGAAGCCGGTAACCTCGGAGTAGCTCACGTCGTCCTCCTCATCGTCGAAGTAGCCCACACCTTCCAGGGCGTAATACTGCCCATCGAAATTCATGGAGCCGCCGCTTACACTGATGGTGCCATCGTCAGAGAGGTAAATGCCCCCCTCATCCTGGAAGCTCACCACGAAGGCGAAACCGAAGTTGTCCAGGTCTTCTTCGTCCTGGTCCAGGTCATCGATCCAGTTCAGCACCTCATAGCTCTGGTCAGCGAGCTGCTCGGTGTACACCAGGTAGTATGCGAATCCGTGGAAGTACTGGAAGAGGTCATCGCCCTCGGCGAAATCCCCGTTCTGCAGTGCCTCGAAGTCGCCCGCGATGCCGATCACACCGGCCACCTCGTTGATGCCCGTAGCGAAGAGGTCCGCCCCGAGGGCTTCCTCATCGAATGCGAAGCATACCGCGAAGTCGATATCCAGTGTGGTGTTCCCTGCTGACACTACGCCGCCGCCCGCACCGAAGCCGTCCTCAGGGTCGGTGATCACCACCATTCCGCCGTCTTCGGTCCACACCCACTGGCCGCCGTTGCTACTGCCGAAGTTGATGCCGTCGCTGGGCAGGGTGGTGAAGGAGAAATCGCGCGAACCGTCCTTCACCGCGCGAAATACCAGGATGCGGTCCATGGTGCGGTTGTAGATGCCCACCGCGGGCAGCTTGCCGGTCATTTCCACCAGGCGCTCCTTCACGCGTGCGTCCGTTCCGGACTGCCCGGCATCGCTGTGTGCCTCGTTGCATTCTTTGGTGCAGGAGGCGAGCAGCAGGGCCGATAGCGCTACCGGTAGCGCGAGGCCACCGATCCGTTCCATCATTTTGTTCGCCATGTTCAGATCGCGTTGTTGCGCAGGTGATCAGAACAACCAACCGAGGCGCAACTGGCCCACCACGTTGGGGCCGAGCTGGATGC
>JANOPI010000323.1:0-5053 GCA_031421755.1 Flavobacteriales bacterium
TCAAAAGCCGACAGTGCGTTGGTTCCTGTTGAAGGACCGCTCGCCTTCGCTCCGGAGGCGGCTATCGTAAGCGCAAGACGTACGCTGATCGGAGCCGCCATCGGTTACACCCACTCCTTCGTGTTCTGGCACAAGGGGTTCATCCACATCGCCGTTCTGGCCGGTGCGGCATCCAGCGACCAAGTGCGACAATTGCAGGATCAAGAAGAACTGCCACCAGTGAAAGGCCTGAGCAGCATCAGCGAATTCAAGCTTGGAGCCGGGTACAATGGCGATCGCTGGTACACCGCGCTCACCACCGCCTTCTACCTCAACGCTGATAGCGACGAGCACGTCGCCAGCCTTGGCTCCACCTATGGCATGGTCCGTTTCGCCCTGGGCTACCGCTTGGGAAGGCCCAACATCAAAGGACTCGAGAAGGTCGGCCTGTAGCCGTCACCCTGTGTTAACGCTCCGTCAAACCATGGATGCCGGCACCTGCACGCCTTTTACTTTGTCGCCGGATGAAAGTACTTCTCACGCTCACCACGCTCGCCGCGATCCATGCCGCGAACGCGCAACCGCTGCATAGTACGCACAAGACCACGCGCGCGGACACCCTCCGCGGAAGCATCGGCCCGGAGCGCGCATGGTGGGACGCGTTACACTATGATGTCAGCATCCGGCCCGACTTCGCCACCAAAAGCATCAGCGGCACCACCATCATCGGGTTCATCGCCACGGACAACGGCCTGCGCATGCAGATCGATCTTCAACAACCGCTGGTGGTGGATTCGGTCACCGCCGACGTGAGCAAGTTCCGGAACGGCAACTTCACCATCGTTGATCAACGCGTGAATACCGAACGCGAAGGAAACATACTGTGGGTGGACCTGCCCCACCCGATGAAGACCGGCGAGGCCAGCACGATCCGCATCACCTACCACGGCGCACCGCGCGAAGCCGTGCATCCGCCTTGGGACGGCGGCTGGATCTGGAAGACCGACGCACAGGGCAATCCATGGATGAGCGTGGCCTGCCAGGGTCTCGGCGCTAGCGTGTGGTATCCGTGCAAAGACACGCAGAGCGATGAGCCGGATGACGGGGCGTCCTTGCACGTCACCGTACCCGACTCGCTGCAGGCCATCGGTAACGGACGCCTCCGCGATGTAGTGAAGAACGCCGACGGCACCCGTACTTGGAACTGGAAAGTCACGCAGCCGATAAATACATACAATCTGGTACCGTACATCGGGAAGTACACGCACTTCGGTGAAGCGTTCAATGGTGCTTCCGGTAAACTGGATTGCGACTACTGGGTACTCGCCTACAACGAAGCGAAGGCGCGTGAACAGTTCAAACAAGTCGTACCGATGCTTACCTGCTTCGAATCCTGGTTCGGGCCGTACCCCTTCTACCAGGACGGCTACAAGCTGGTGGAAGCCCCGCACTTGGGCATGGAGCACCAGAGCGCAGTAGCCTACGGGAACCAGTACATGAACGGCTACCTCGGTAATGACCTCAGCGGAACCGGCCACGGGTTGAAATGGGATTTCATCATCATCCACGAGAGTGGGCACGAGTGGTTCGGCAACAGCATCACCACTGCGGACATCGCCGACATGTGGGTACACGAAGGCATCACGCAGTACAGCGAGGCGCTATTCACCGAATGCCAACAAGGCGTGGAAGCCGGTGCGGACTACGTGATCGGGCTCCGCAAGAAGATCGAGAACAAGAAACCCATCATCGGCCCGTACGGCGTGAACCAGGAAGGGCCGGGCGACATGTACCCCAAGGGTGCCAACCTTATGCACATGATCCGCCACATCATCGGCGACAGCGCCTTCAAGGCCATGATGCTGGAGATGAACCGGCGCTTCTACCACAAGGTGACCACAAGCGCGGAGATCGAGAAGTTCATCAGCGAATTCAGCGGGAAGGGTTTGGGCAAGGTCTTCGATCAGTACTTGCGCACGACGCAGATCCCCACGTTGGAATGGACCGTACGGAAAGGGGACCTTTTCGTTCACTGGGCTGACTGTGTGGATGGTTTCGAAATGCCGGTGGCGATACGACTGAACGGAGAAGTGCACATGCACAACGTAACCGCCCGTTGGTCTTGGCCTGCCAGCAAGCTCCACTCCTCGGCACAGGTTGATGCGGATCCGAATTGGTATGTGCGTGTGAAGCATGTGGCCAAGCGTGCTATCGCGAAGAAAGAGAGGGACGCTGCTCAAACGCACGTTAATTGGTGAGAACGTTGCTAACCGACCATACCTCAAGAAGGCGGATCATCTGGCTATCCAGAAGGTTCGGCATTCTCCAACCTGTGGTTTGAGAATTGATCCACACTATCAGCGCATCGCATGAAACCCTCCCACATCGCATTGCTCACCTCCGGCGGTGACGCCCCCGGCATGAACGCCGCCATCCGATCCGTGGTGAGAACGGCACACTTCCATGGGATCAACGTCACAGGGGTGATGGACGGTTACGATGGACTGGTCAGGCGCGATTTCATCCCGCTCGGCCCGCGCGACGTGAAGAACATCATCCAACGCGGCGGCACCATGCTCCGCAGCGCGCGCAGCGAGGCGTTCCGGACGAAAGAGGGCCGCGCGACCGCTGCGAACAACTTGAAGGAGGCCAACATCGATGCGCTCATCTGCATCGGCGGCGGCGGCACGCAGGCCGGTGCGCACCAACTCGCCACCGAGCAAGACGTTCGGCTAGTCGGGATCGCCAGCACGATCGACAACGACCTCGTCGGCAGCGACCGCACGCTCGGTTTCGACACCGCCTGCAACACCGCCCTCGAAGCGATGGACCGCCTGCGCGATACCGCTTCCAGCTACGGCCGCATCTTCTTCGTGGAGGTGATGGGGCGCGACACGGGTTTCATCGCCATGCACACCGGAATCGCAGCGGGTGCGGAGTACGTCATGGTGCCTGAACGCAAGGAGAACGTGGATGAACTGGTCCATGTGCTGGAGAACCGCGCGCAGGACAAAGGGAGCTGTATCGTCGTCGTCGCGGAGGGCGATGAGGAGGGCGGTGCTTTCAAGCTGGCGGAACGGGTGAAGAAGCGTTGCCCGCAATTCGACATCCGGGTATCCGTGCTCGGCCACCTCCAACGCGGCGGAAGTCCCACGCTCGCCGATCGCCTGCTGGCCTCGCGCCTCGGTGCCGCTGCGGTAGAAGGGCTGATCGCCGGCAAGGACAACTGCGTCGTGGGCCTCATCAAAGGGGAGATCACCTATACGCCGCAAGCCGTAGCGGTCGCGCAGCGAAAGTCCTTCGAGCCTGACCTGGAGCGCCTCGTGCGCATGCTCTCGATCTGACCAAGGCGTATGTTCGCTGTCCCCGCTCAGGCGGGATGAAACACATGCGGACCCTCCTTTGCTCGCTGCTGTTGGCCAGCACGTTCACCCGAACGTCGCGGGGTGCCACCATCGACATCACGTACAACTTCGTGCCTGCGGAAGCACAGGTCGCGATCGAACACGCTGCGGGCATCTGGGAAGGCATCCTCATTTCGGACGTTCCCATCAAGGCGCTCGTTACATGGGCCCCGCTCGGAAACTCCACGCTCGGCATCACGTTCCCCAACGGGCGAAAGGATTTCCCCGATGCGCCTTTACCACAAACATGGTATGCCACTGCACTCGCGAATTCCATCGCCGGCGCAGAACTGAATCCTGAAGAGAACGACTTCGAGTTCTTCCTGAATTCCGGGAACAATTGGTACTACGGCACGGATGGCGCCACACCGAACGGACAATACGACCTGGTGAGCATCGCGTTGCACGAGATGGGCCATGGCCTGGGCTTCGTCGGACTTTCCAAAAAAGAAGGCACACAGGGTTCTCTCGGCCTGCTGCTGCAAAGCGACTTCGCACCGCTCGTAACTTCCTTCCCCTGGCCGCAGTTGGACACGCTTCCAGGAGTCTTCGACCGCTTCCTCGCCCACCCTCAGAACGGTCCACTTGAATTGATGGAGAATCCCGGCACTGCGCTAGGTTCGACGATGACCAGCAATCAACTTCGTTTCAACGGCGCTTTCGCGATGGACGCGAACGACGGCGTCGAGCCACGCATCTATTCGCCTTCGGTCTTCGCGCTCGGCAGCAGTTGTGTGCATCTCAACGAGAGCACCTACCCGGAAGGGAACCCGAACGAATTGATGACGCCCTTCAGTTCCGCAGGAAACGCCAACCACTGGCCTGGTCCCTTATGCCTGGCGATCATGCGGGATATCGGATGGAATTTGGCGCCAGAGGTAGGCGTGGTCGATCCTCTGCCGAACAGCCCCTTCGGCGTATACCCGAACCCGGTGATCGACCGGTTGAACCTGCGCGTTCCCTTCACCTCACCTGCGCATGCATCGATAATTGACGCCTTCGGCAGGATCTTGGATCGAAAAACCATAACGCATTCCATCGATGTTCGCGACCTCGCATCGGGAAGCTACACTGTCCGTATTGAAGGAATGACGCAGGTCGCACGCTTCACGAAGTATTGATCACTATGGCGCACGATCACCACTATACGTTACAGGTGGAATGGACCGGCAACCAAGGAACCGGTACCGATCACTATCGCAACTACAAGCGCGACCACGTGGTCCGTGTGGATGGGAAACCGGAATTGCTCGGCTCTTCCGATCCGCATTTCCGTGGTGACAAGTCCCGCCACAACCCGGAAGACCTGCTGGTGGCCGCGCTGAGTGCCTGCCACTTGATGAGCTACCTGCATGTGTGCGCCGTCAACGGCATCGTTGTAACCGCCTACACCGATCGAGCGACAGGGCGCATGGAAAGCTACCCGGACGGCAGTGGACGTTTTGTCGAAGTGATCCTTCACCCGCACGTGGCCGTGAAGGAAGCGCACATGATCGCGAAAGCGAATGAATTGCACCACCAAGCGCACGAGCTCTGCTTCATCGCGAACTCGGTGAACTTCCCCGTGCGCTGTGAAGCGGTGGCGATCGTCCAGCGTTAGCGCCCGCGATCCAAGGCCACCTCAGCGATCTTCGGTGGTAACAGCGTCCTGATCACGCCCTCCTTCAGCC
>JANOPI010000324.1:0-1601 GCA_031421755.1 Flavobacteriales bacterium
TGGTGATCGCGGCCGAGGAACTTCGAGCCGTCGCGCTCCTCGTTCATCGGCGTGCGGCCGAACTCGCCGCCCCACACGACCAGCGTGTCCTCGAGCAAGCCGCGCTGCTCGAGGTCCTCGATCAACGCGACGGAGGCTTTCTCGCATTGCTTGCAGCGCTCGGGCAGCGACGTCCTCAGGTCGTCACCTGGACCCGTGCCGTGGCTGTCCCAACCCCAGTGGTAGAGCTGCACGAAGCGCACGCCGCGCTCGAGCAGGCGCCGCGCCATCAGCGCGTTGTTGGCGAACGACATTTTGCCAGGCTCGTAGCCGTACGCGTCGAGCGTGGCCTGCGACTCGCCCGAGAGATCGAGCAGGTCGGGCACGCTCGTCTGCATGCGGTACGCGAGCTCGTATTGCGCGATGCGCGTCGCGATCTCGGGGTCGCCGCGCCGCGCGAGCTGTTCGTGGTTCAGCGCCGCGAGTGCGTCGAGCGTCGCGCGCCGGCCCGCGCGGTCCATGCCCGGCGGATCGGACACGAACAAGACGGGATCGCCTTGCGAGCGGAAGCGGACGCCTTGGTGGATGGACGGCAGAAATCCGCTCGACCAGAGCGACGCGCCACCGTCGGGCGCGCTCGGACCCGAGAGCAACACGACGAAGGCGGGCAGGTCCTGGTTCATCGAGCCCAATCCGTACGAGGCCCACGAACCCATGCTCGGCCGGCCGACGAGCTGGTGCCCCGAGTTCATGAAGATCTGCGCCGGCGCGTGGTTGAACTGCGTCGTGTGCATCGAGCGCACGACCGCGAGCTTGTCGGCGATGCGCGCGAAGTTGGGCACGAGCTCGGAGAAGTCGTGACCTGCCTGCCCGTACTTGGCGAACTTGTAGGGCGATCCGAGGAGTTTGGGCGTGCCCTTGATGAACGCGAAGCGCTCGCCCTGCGTGAAGCTCTCGGGGATCGGTTGACGGTCGAGCTCGTTCAGCTTGGGCTTGGGGTCGAACAGATCGAGTTGCGACGGCGCGCCGGCCATGTGGAGCCACACGACGCGCTTGGCCTTGGGCGCGAAATGAGGCGCCTTGGCCGCGAGCGGGTCCGTCGCGTTGGCGATCCGTGTCGAGCCTCCTCGGGTCGCGCGGCGTTCTTCGAGCGACAGAAACGCCAGCGAACCGAGGCTCAGCGCGGATCCACCTAGGAACGCGCGGCGGGAGAGCTCGCGCGCCATCTGTCGAGGATCGTGGGGGTCGTGCATCGCGCTTCTCAGTACCTCGTGACCTTCTCGTCGAGATTAATGAGCACGTTCGCGACGCTCGACCACGCGGCGCGCTGGACCGCGTCGCGATCGTCCGCGTGTTTTTGCTTCCACACGGCCTCATAGGGACGCACCGCAGCCTCGGCGGCCTCCGGGTTCGCCTGGTAGCGGGCCAGCTCGCTCGTGAGCAGTTGGTTGAGGACGTCCGTTTCGAGGGCTGTCGGCAATCGGCCCGTGCAACGCAGGAATCCGTAGCCAGGCGACGCACCGTGTTGGTTGCGCATCAGCATGTCGGCCGCGAGCCCCGCTGCGCACTCGATGAACGCCGGATCGTTCAGGATCGCGAGCGCCTGCAGCGGCGTGTTCGTG
>JANOPI010000325.1:0-1642 GCA_031421755.1 Flavobacteriales bacterium
CCATCGGGATCGACGTCGGCATTCACCTCAACGGTGATGGTTGGCACGTCCGGCTGCGGTGGCTTGGGTGGCTTCGGCGGTTTCGGTGGCACGGGCGGTTGAGGTCCGCCACCACCACCGCCACCGGGCGGCCATCCGCCGCCGCCTCCACCAGTGCCGCCACCGCCGCCATTGCCCCCGCCACCACCGCCGCCGTCGCCAGGCGGGTCGGGTGGAGGATCAGGTGGATTGGGCGGATCGCCGCCGCCGCCGTCGCCGCCGCCATCGTCACCCGGAGGCTCCGGCGGGCGCGGCGGTTCTGGCGGCTCGGGAGGATCAGGTGGGTCGGGCGGCTGCGGGCCGTCCGGCCACGTTTCATCCGTCCAGTCGTGCGCGAGGAATTCATCCGCACCGAAATCCCACTGCTGCGTGACGCGACGGTCGTAATCCTGTTCTTCCCACACCGGCTGCGTGATGAGCCAGACGTAGCTCTCGAAGGTGAGCCATTTGCGCCAGGCATCGCGTCGAACCGCCGTGCCGCCGCGCGCAAGTGTGCGCGCCTGAAACCAATCGTGGCCGGTCATAGGGTGTCGGGGATGAGGTCGCGCGCGACTTCGACGAGGAAGGTGCGCGTGGTGTTGCGCAGGAAAGGCGGGCCGACCTGTGGGTCGTAGTTGTTGAGCGCGATCCACTCGAACTCGCCGAGGGCGTTGAACAGCGTGCCCGCGTCCTCCTCGTAGTTCGTGAGCGCCGAGGTCAGATCCGGGCTGTCGAGCTTCACATGGAGCCGGAAGGCGGTCTGCTCGCCCTCGCCGACTTTGCGCCAGTCGTGGCCGTCCACGAGGATGCTTTCCGGCTCCAGCTCCTTGAGCGCGAACCGCAGCGCCGCGAGGTCGATGTCGGCGACCACGCCGCCTTTGAGGAAGGTGATGTGGAAAACGAGATCGTCGCCTCGCTTGGTCCAGAACAGCGGCCCTTTGTCCTTCGTGTTCGCGTCGCCGAAGTTTCCCGCGTTCAGCGACACGAGTTTCGTCAGCAGGTCGATATAGACTTCGAGCACGCCCGACGGCCGCACATTGCCGCTCGGCTCGATGCCGAAGGTGAAGATGACTGGATCGCTCGCGCCGTCCGCATTCCCGGCGATGAGCGAGACGACGAACACGCCCGGCATCGTCGCCGCGCCGGAGATTTTGCCCGTAGGCAAATGCAGCGTCAGGCCCGGCGGCAGCGGCGACGAATTCCAGAACGTCGGCGAATTGCTCGCCCACGGCTGGAAGGCGAACGTCTGCCATTGGCGGTAGCCGAGAACGCTCTGCGTGGTGTTGATGATGGGCGCGGCCATAATAGGAACGAGCCAACGGCTCAGGAGATTTGCGCTTTGGCCTGCGTCAACGCGGCGAACACGAAACCCTTCGCGCCTCGCACCGAGTTCTCGGTATCGAACTGAATCAGCCGCGCGCGCAGGACGAAGCCGGGCGACTGCGGCACGGAGTTCGCCGGGCACGCGCTCCAAGCGATGTAGAGCTGGCGTTCCGCGCTGATCACGTTATCGAGCGAGCGTTTGATGATTGCGCCGAAGTGATGTTTGAGCTTCAGCCCGCTGATGATGATGCGCTGCGAGAGCAGAGGCGCGGGCTGCCACACGACATCGGCGAGGTTTTCG
>JANOPI010000326.1:0-3315 GCA_031421755.1 Flavobacteriales bacterium
CCATACTTTCTTCACGATACTGTTCGCCTTTTATCATCTCAAGTTGAGAAGGACCGGAGCGTGATCGGTAGCACCGCGGTCACATCCTTCTTTCTGGATGCAGAGGGAACCAGATGACGTTCCCCCCGAAATGAGTGAGCGCGGATCGTCCAGATCAGGTCGTCCCATTCGTCAACCATAAAACCAACCCAACAATATGAACACGAAAGAGATCGGCACCAAGCTCATTGAGCTGTGCAACCAAGGCAAGAACATGGAAGCTATCGAGCAACTGTACGCGAACGATGTGGTAAGCGTGGAAGCCGCCGCCGCACCTGGCATGGAGCGCACGGCAAGTGGCATCGAAGCCATACGCGGCAAGAACAAGTGGTGGTCGGAGAACCACGAGGTCCACTCAGGCAAGTGCCAAGGTCCGTTCCCGCACGATGATCGTTTCGCGGTGCGCTTCGAGTACGACATCACGAACAAGCCCAGCGGCAAGCGGTTCATGATGACGGAGATCGGCATGTACACCACCAAGAACGGCAAGATCACGCGCGAAGAGTTCTTCTACGATATGTGATCGAACGTCACCGAGCAGGCAAGCCGTCGTGGAGCGATCCATGGCGGCTTGTTCGTTCTGCGGATCCCGAGAACACATCCTCTATGAAACACAAGACCCCGACCACACCTTAGCGATCGGGGTCTTGTCGAATGGAAAGTGATCACTCCACGATCACCCGCGCCGTGCGCACACCATCGTTGGAACGCACCAGCACCGTGTAGCAACCGGGCAATGTGCCCTCGAGTTGAAGCACCGTGGCACCGCCGGAAGTCACACTGCGTTGCACGGTCTTTCCCAACGCATCGATCATCTCGATCGTTCCGCGCTCTTGCGGAAGATCTAGTGTCAGTCGATCACGGCAGGGCACTGGGTAGGCGTTCAGCACTGCGTCGTTGCGCAGGTCGATGACCGCGCTCGCGATTTCCGTGGCGTAGAGGCCGGAATTGGCGGCGATCAAGAACGGTGGGCCGTTCTGGTCCAGAAAGCGCACACCCACCAGATCCGTTCCATTGCGCGAGTGCATCAGGTGGTGGAGTTGCACATCCAAGACCGATCCTGTCGGTATGCCTGTGTTCCAAGGGGTGGCTATTGCACCATCGTTCGTGCTTTTCCAGACCTGTGTGTCGCCGGTATGCGCAAGGAGAAGGTCACCAGCAGTGGCCATTGTAAGGCTGCTGAGGTTGCCGTTCTGAATTGGATTGTAGGTGATGTCAACCGAATTCCAAGTAGCCCCATTGTCAGTAGAACGCGAAAGCCTATCGTTCGGGCCGAAGAGTTGCGCGAACAGATCACCATCGGGCTGGCGCAGTATGGTGAACACGCGATCAATGGACGCCGGAACAGGATTCATTGTAGAAAGTGCGAACGTGTTCGGATCACCATTGTCGATGGTTGCTATTTGTCCATCCTTGCCACCGAGGATGATCCGGTTACCCACTTTGAGGTAACTGTAGAAGGAAAAATCGATGCCCGTGCCCACGAAGGCTGAACCATCCACAGGTCCGATCCTGAGCTCATAATTAGCTGTGCTGTAGAATAGGAGACTGTTGTTTCCCAGAACTGCGAACGCACCTTGGTCGTCGTTCAGGTAGAGCGACCATGTGAGGTTCGGCCCAATTTGGTACACGCTGTTCGCAATGGTATTCACAAGCACCAGGTCGCTCATAGGAAGCGCCTGTATGTAAGGCGGGAAGCCTGTGAAATTCGGCGAGGGCATCATGTTGGTTTGCCACGTAGCACCTGCATCGGGCGAGAAAAGGTGTTAGAATATAAAGTTGCCTAGATCACCGGGAATGCCAGCCACGAAGATGGAGTCGCCATCTGTAGCGGTGTAGCCGGATCCCATGAACACGGTGTCAGGGTAGTTGGGCAGCTTGGTCCAGTTGTTTTGAGCGAAGGTGCTTCCGACGACACCCGTGAGAAGTAGAGCGGGGAGAACGCGCAGGCGTTGGGTCATGTCCGCTGGTTAAATGCGGCGCGAATGTGACCCGGTGCTTCTACTGAAAGTTGCGGGCCATTGCCCATTCGTGTACGGGTTGTACCGTAGTTGTGAACACTTCTTGATCAAGCATCAACCACTCCACAGCGCAAAGTATCGCGCACCAAGCCGATCACGGATACGGGCTATCCGGTCCAACTCTATCCCCAACACGAAATGCACACATGGCCATACATTCACGCAATGAGCGCCTACTTGAACTGGATCTGATACATCTATGGACCCACATGCCGGACCCGCTTGCCCACCTCGCCTTCGCAATGCGTCAGTTCGCGGGGATGGAGCAGGATCACTTCCGCCTATCCGCTAATGCTTGGAAGGAGCGTCGCTTCCGTAAGGGTGAGTTCTTCAACGAACAGGGCCACGTCTGCGAGCATTTGGGGTTCATACTGAGCGGGGTTTTCCGATCATACATCCTCGATCCGAAGAACGGTGACGAGAAGAATGTCTTCTTTTTCAGCGAGAACCAGCTTGTGGTGCCGTTCAAGAGTTTCGTAACACGCACGCCGTGCAGCTATTTCACCGGCTCGCTCGGCGAAGCGCGTATCATGTACATCCATACGGATGATCTGCAACGCCTGTACGCGCGGTCCCATCAGTGGGAACATTTCGGACGACTGGTTGCGGAGGAAGCCTTCAAGGTATCCGTGGGACGTATGGAAAGCCTTTTATTCCGAACACCCGAAGAACGGTATCTGGACCTCATCGCACAGCACCCCGGCATTTTCCAGAGCGTGCCTCTTTACCAGCTTTCGTCATACCTCGGTATGCGCGGACCATCGCTCAGCCGCATACGACGTAGGCTCGCTGGGAAATAGACCGTGCGATGTTAACCGGGGTTAAAGAACTCCGCGCTGTCAGGCACCTACGTTCGTGGCGTCAACCAACGGACCATGAAGAACATTCCCTCGCGTACCATCCTGTTCATCACCGGCGCATTCGTCTCTCACGAGTGCTGGAGCGAATGGATGACCTTTTTCGCCTCGCGCGGATACACCTGCCACAACCCAGCCTGGCCGAACAAGGATGCTTCCGTGCCAACACTTCGCCAGCGGCACCCGGATGCGAACGTGGCGGCCAACGGGCTGCGGACCGTGACCGATCATTATGAACAATTCGCCAGACAGTTGCCAGAGCAACCCGTTCTGATCGGACATTCCTTCGGAGGCCTGATGACGCAGCTTTTGCTGAATCGTGGCGTGGGTGCGGCCGGAGTGGCCATCCAATCGGGCCCGCCACAGTTCCTGCTCTCGACCAAGTGGTCGTTCATCCG
>JANOPI010000327.1:0-1714 GCA_031421755.1 Flavobacteriales bacterium
TCTCCTTCGCCTTGACCAGCGCCACTTTCGCCTCCTCCAAGGTCTTGATGCCGATGGTAGCCCCGCGGCCGTGGTTACCGCCGATCGGTTTGATCACACACGGGAACCCGACGGAATCGATCGCCGCCTCAAGCCCTTCCTCGGTGCGGACCACACGCCCTTTCGGCACCGGGATCTCGTAGCTCTCCAGCAGTTGCTTGGTCTCCTCCTTATCGCAAGCGATCTCCACGCCGATGTTGCTGGTCTTGCTGGTGATGGTGGCGCGGATCCGTTTCTGGTGGATGCCGTGACCGAGTTGGACCAAGCTCTGTCCGTTCAACCGCAGGTAGGGGATCCCGCGCGATACCGCTTCTTGGACAATACTTCCAGTGGAAGGTCCAAGGCGCGATTCTTCGCGCAGCTCCCGCATCTTCTGCAGATCATCAGCGAGGTCGTACTTCTCCCCGCTTATCAGTGCTTCGGCGATGCGCACAGCCGCTTTCGCAGCGTACATGCCTACCGGCTCTTCGATGTAGCTGAAGACCACATTGTAGATGCCGTTCTCGCGCGTGCTACGCGTCCGTCCGAAGCCCGTCTCCATGCCCGCCAGCGTTTGGATCTCCAAGGCGATATGCTCGATCACATGGCCCATCCAGGTGCCGCGCTTCACGCGTTCCCAGAAACCGCCTTCGTGGTCCTCGCTACACCGATGGCTTACCATGGTGGGCAGTAGCGCTTGTATCCGCTCGTAGAATCCGGGGATCTTGTCGGTCGGCTTTTCCTCCAAGTCCTCGATATCGAGGCGCATCACGATGAGGTTGTGGCGTTTTACCGACCAGTAGTTGGGGCCACGCATGGCCTTGAGTTCGAGGATGCGCATGGTAAGTGTGCTGTATATGACCACCTTAGCTTGAGCGCCTTGGCAGTCAATGGCGGAAGATAGGGACAGCCCGTTGTTCATCAAAACTTCATGCTGACTTCATCTCCCGGTCGGGTTCCACTACTTTCGCATTGGTCGATCCAATGGCACCATGGCCGTTCGGATCCAGGGGGCGGGGGATAAACACCTGGAATGATACCCAAAGGCAAGCTCATCGCCATAGGCGGTAACGAGGACAAGGGCAAGGAACCGGAAGCCGGTCACAACTCGAAGGTCTTCACCCACAATTTCATCGAAGAAGGCATCCTGCGCCGCGTGGTGGACGAAATGGGCGGTCCAACTGCCCGCATCGCCGTGATCACCAGCGCCAGCAGCATTCCCGAAGAGGTGGGCCAGAACTACATCGAGGCGTTCGGCCGACTTGGTGCTACGAACATCGACATCATGGACATCCGTGATCGGAGCGATGTGAAGCCGGACATGATCAAGCGGTTGGCCAAGGCCGATGGCGTGATGATGAGCGGCGGTAACCAGCTGCGCTTGACGACCATCTTCGGCGGGACGGCCTTTTTGCAGTTGATGAAACGCCGCTACCAAGAGGAGGCGAACTTCGTGATCGCCGGTACCAGTGCAGGTGCCATGTGCATGAGCAGCACCATGATCTACCAAGGACACAGCTCCAGCGGATTGATCAAGGGTGGCGTGAAACTGACCACCGGCGCCGCATTGATCTACGACGTGATCATCGACAGCCACTTCGTGGAACGTGGGCGTTTCAGCCGGTTGACCCAAGCGGTTTCCGCGAATCCATCCGCCATCGGCATCGGTTTGGGTGAGGATACCGCCGTTGTGATC
>JANOPI010000328.1:0-8885 GCA_031421755.1 Flavobacteriales bacterium
ACTGCTTGAAAAGGACAACAATACCCTCTTGGGTCTGAGCTTGGGCCTGGTCGTGGAAGTGAAGATCAAACCCTTCATCGCGATACAGACCGAATTCGGTCTTACACAGAAAGGCCACCAGATCAAGGAGCCCAAACAGGACGGATACAACCGGTTGCGGCTGAACTATGGTGAAGGGCAATTGCTCGCCAAAGGCATCGTGGGCAAGGGTCCGGCAAAGCTGAACATCTTGGCCGGTGCGTCCTTCGGCCGCGGGCTCGTGGGTGTTTCTCGCACAGCGAACAACACATTTGACGCCGATTCTGTGCAGTTCTTGGACCTCTCCTCCGCACTGGTTGACTTCGATGAGAACGTGGATACGGAATTGAACCGTGTGGAGATCTCCTTCGTTGGGGGCTTGGGAGCGAGTTTCGATCTTGGAAACTCGCGCCTCACAATTGAAGCCAGGCACGTGCGAGGATTGACATCGATCTATAACGACGGAAGCCGGAAGCTCGAAGGAACCCCTTGGCCCGAGACCTTCAATCGCTCGCTGCTCATCCAATTCGGCTACCTCGTTCAGTTGAACGACCCGAAAAGCAAGGCGAGCACGAAACCGGATGCTCCACAATACTAAATCGGTAGTAGTACGGGATCGCGATGGCCATCACTACCGCCTCCTCCCCCGCGCGTGTTCCCTTCGGTAGCAACCTATTGCTGAAGGCTTACCTGGCGATCTTCCTGTTAGTATGGTTGGTCACCTTCATCGGCACCACGGACCGGGCGAATTGGATCACCGAGAACACGCTCACCGCGCTGCTGATCGGCGGATTGTGCATGAGCCACCGCAGGTTCAAGTTCAGCGATCTGAGCTACACGCTGTTCTTCATCTACATCCTGCTGCACATCTACGGGGCCATGTACACCTATGCGGAGAACCCGCTCGGCTATTGGTTGAAGGATGCGATGCACTATGAGCGGAACCACTACGACCGCATCGTACACTTCAGCTTCGGTTTCATGCTGGCCTACCCGATGCGCGACTACTTCAAAAACCATTTCCAGTGGCCGAACTGGGTGTGCTGGGTCCTCCCCGTGGAGATCACCATGAGCTTCAGTGCGGCCTACGAGCTGATCGAATGGGCGGTGGCGGACGTGTTCTTCCCCGCACAGGGCGCGGCTTACCTCGGTAGCCAAGGCGATATCTGGGACGCGCAGAAGGACATGGGCCTGGCCTTCAGCGGTGCGGTGCTGGCGATGCTGTTGTTCAGCATGGCGAAGCGGATGTCCGGCAAATGATCACGCGATCGGTCCTCGGACTGATCAGCCTTTGGGCCATGAGTTCCGCGTTCGCCCAAGGCGACTGTACCCCTGGACCGTACCCGGCGATCCACTTGGAAGCACTGGGAGCGGGTGGCTACGGGTCGATCACCTACGAACGCATCGTTACCAGGATCAAGGGAGTACATGTGCGGGCTCGCGCTGGTCTTGGGTTCGAGCGTTTGAAGGACTACACACGGAAATTCAATCCCGACCTGGTCCTTCCCATTGGCGTACTGTTCACCAAGGGCAATGCTTGGCAACTCGAGATCGGTGGTGGCGCCGCCATCAGCAGCGTCGTTTATCCGGACCAACGCGACTTCCGTCCGATCAGGGAGCAGGAAGTACATGCGTGGCTACATGCTGGCGTTCGATACGCACCCCTGTTGCGGGGCTGGGTCATCCGTGCAGGATACACCCCGCTGATCGAGTTCGGAAGATGGAGACATTGGGGCGGGCTTTCTGTCGGACGCATCATTCGCGGATGAAACGACTGGTCAGCATATCCATCGTTGCGCTGCTTCTGGGCTGCAAGAAGGACGACTTCGACATACAGAACCTGAACGGCGGGAAGATCATCGCTCAAGGCCACGGCGGCATGGGCATTTACAGTTCATACCCGTTGGACAGCCCGGCGAGCGTATTGGCGTGTTCGCATTCCGGAGCGGATGGCGTGGAGATAGACGTACAGATGACCAAGGACAGCGTGCTGATCGCGTACCACAGCGCGGACCTGAGCGGTTCAACGGACATGAGCGGTGCCGTGATATCACATACTTGGGCTGAACTGAGTGAAGCGCGATTCGTAGGTGCGCCCTATACCGGGCACCGACTGATGCGCATGGACCAATTCTTCAACAACCTGAATGATCCTCGGAGGCTCACCTTTTCATTGGACCTGAAGGTGAATCCGGCCGGCGAGGATGACGCCAGCTACATGGATCGTTTCTCTCGTGCTGTGGCCGATCTGCTCAACGGCCGAGGTCTTACGGACCTGGTCTTCCTGGAAAGCCAGAGTACCTACCTGCTCCAAGCACTGCGCTACCGCATCCCCGGGGCGAAATTGTTCATTTACCCACCGAGTTTCGCGGAGGGCTTCGCGGCAGCGAACGGAATGGACCTCTACGGGATCAGCATCGACCTAGCGAAGATCACCGCCGAAGAAGTGGCTCTGGCCCATGACAGCGGTTTATGGGTGACACTGTGGAACGCGGAGACGCACGCCGATAACAGGGATGCGATCGGAATGAACCCGGAGATCATCCAGAGCGATCGGATCGATCATCTCGTGGATCTGCTGGACTGACTACATTTCCAACAGAATGATGCGCTGGTCCACGATACCCTTCCTGCTCATCGCGAGCGCGGGCTTTTCACAGGTCTACATAGGCAACCGTGGCGGCGTGAGTATCGGCAAGCAGTACTTCGCGGTTGGTTCCGCACCACTCGGCACGCAAGCGGAAAAATACAGGTCGCAGCCCCTGGGCGGCAACGCGGCTGTCACGATCGAATGGCCGCTGACGGACCATCTTGGACTACAGACCGACTTCGGGTACACGGAAAAGGGCTTCCTGATACCTGCGGGAAGTCCCGCTCAATCAGCCCGGAGACTGTTCCGGCTCGGATACGCTGACCTGTCCGTTATGGCGAAATGGTCGGCCTTGTCCGGTGGCCTGCGTCCGGAGTTCTTCATTGGCCCGATGGTCGCGCGCACGCTCCGTTTGCGTGATGAGAGCGGCAGCCCTTTCGTGTTGGCCGAAGATGACGGGTACACGACGTTCTTCAATGGTGAGAACCGCGCGGAGGACCATCTGGCTCCCTGGGAATTCTCCGCCGTCGCGGGAGCGGGATTCATTATCCAACCCGGGGTCGCGCGGATCCATATGAACTACCGCTACGTCTACGGCCTCACGAACATCTTTGAGGACGGCATGGTGTACGCGGATGTGAACGGTTCCGTGATCCGATCGGCCGATCAAGCGAACCGCACGCACTTGGTCACGGTGGGCTGGTCCATCCCCTTGTCACGTGAAGCTTGGGACGAAACTCCTTCCGGCCGATGAAACATGCCTTACTCCTCGCCGTCGGTTTCGCCGTGCTTGCTGATGCTCATGGCCAAACCTGGATAGGGAACCGTGCGGGCGTCGGGCTGTACCAGCAGCGCATCGAGTCCGACAAGGAGTTGCCCACCAGCTTCACCGAAGGGTGGACCACGCTTGCAGCGCCGACGATCACGTTACCGATCGACATACGGTTCTCGCGACACTTCGGAATGATCATCGAGCCGGGCTTCGTTCAGCGAGGATCCAAGTTCCACAAGTGGTCTGGATACGTGTCGACCGAGCGCGTGAACAGCGTGGAATTGGCCGTGCTCGCCAAAGGTGCCATGGAGTTCGGCAGATGGGCACCTTACGTGGTGGCTGGGCCTTCGCTGACACGGCAGCTGACCGTACGCGTCGCCTACACCACAACGAACGGCCACGATGACGAGGGAACGGTCACGGTAGACGATATTTCGGTGTACAAGCTCGCGTACATGTCCGTCTTCGCCGGCGCCGGTGTGTCCTTCAGCATCGGCGCTCCGAGGTTGTTCTTGGACTATCGGGCGATGTGGGGCCTGACACCTGTACAGCGCGGGGACCTGACGGACGTGAACGGGAACGTGCTCCGGTCAATCGAGATCTTTGACCGGGGCCACGTCATCTCGATCGGCTGGTCGATCCCGCTGAGCCGGGAAACTTGGCGCGCGTTACCTGCTGCTGTTGAACCGGCACCACCGGCGCAATAGACCCGCTCAGACCTTGGTCCGCACCTTCTCCCACGCCTTCACTTGCCAGGTGATGAGGCCAGTGGCGAGGTGATTCCCTTTCACATCATGCAATTCCACGGTTCCTGTGTAGAGCACGGCATCGTTGGTCTCTAACGGCACCAGCACCTTGGCGTTGATCTCCTCCCCGCTCGGCGCGAACACGGCTTGCGCATCGGTCTTCGCCTGGTAGTGGTAGTCCATGTGCAAGCTTTTCATGATAAGCCGGTACTTCTTGGCGTCCAAGTGCTCCAGCAAGGCAAGGCCACAACCGTACTCAGCTGCCGTTGCCAACGCGCACGCGTGGATGCCCTTGATGTGGTTGCGGTTGATGCGCCAGTATGGGATGTGGACCGTGATACCCCCCTGCGGCATGGGTTCCAAACGGAAACCATGGGGCTGGTTGAACGGGATCTTCCAGCGCAACAACGCATTCAACCACCAGCGGGAAAGCCCGGATGTTCGGGAGCGGCGGATAAGGGCAGGGAGGTCCATGGGAAGCTTCAAGACAGACGTTTCAATACACGACCGTCAAGTTAGCTGCTTGAGTCTTGACGCCTGTACCTTGCGTCTTGAAGCTTGGACCATGCTCTCCGTTCCTCATGGCGTGCCAAGTATTCCCGCGATATCCGGCCTGAAGTACCGATCGCTCTTGAGCACCTTGCCATCCTCGCGGTAGATGGGCTGGCCATCGGCGTCGAGTTTGCTCATGTTGCTTCGCTGGATCTCTTCAAAGACCTCCGCGATCCTGTCCTGCAACCCGTGCTTGAGGATCGTTCCGCAGAGGATGTAGAGCATATCGCCCAGGGCATCGGCCACTTCCACCAGGTCGCCTCGGTTGGCGGCTTCGAGGTACTCCTCGTTCTCTTCACGCATCAGGGTGTACCGGAGCAAGGACTGCTTTTCACCGATGTCCCCGATCGGCTCGCTGGCGTTACCGATGCGAAAGGCGTTGTGGAAGTCCCGGACGTGGTTGATCGTTGCTTGCAAAGTGAGCGTGGTTGCTGGGGTCTCCATGCGGTCGAATGTACCGTCAACACTGGGAAAAATCGCTTAACACTCGTTAACTGGGAATTGCCGGTGCGGGGTATACGTACTTCCACATTTGCGTTCCACCTTCGCGGCCCTGATCATCGACCGGTTATCCATGGAAACCCCACCTCCTACTATTGTCCCCGGCGCGTCCGGGATCACCTCCGACAGCATCCGCGCGCTCAACGATCGGATCCAGCAGGCCAGCTCCTTCGTGGACCTGATCGACCGCGAAATGGAGAAGAGCATCGTGGGCCAGAAAGACATGGTGCAGAAGCTCCTGGTGGCCTTGCTGGCTGACGGCCACATCCTGCTGGAAGGCATGCCCGGTTTGGCGAAGACCCTCGCGGTAAAGACGCTGAGCCAGGTGATCGATGTGGGATTCAGCCGCATCCAGTTCACACCGGACCTGCTGCCAGCCGACCTCATTGGCACCATGGTGTACAGCCAGCGCAGCGAAGAATTCAGTGTGAAGAAAGGCCCGTTGTTCAGCAACTTCATTCTGGCGGACGAGATCAATCGAGCGCCAGCGAAGGTGCAGAGCGCACTGCTGGAAGCCATGCAAGAGCGGCAAGTGACCATCGGCCCCACCACCTACAAGCTGCCGGAGCCCTTCCTGGTGATGGCCACCATGAACCCGATCGAACAGGAAGGGACCTATCCCCTGCCCGAAGCGCAGACGGATCGTTTCATGCTGAAGGTGGTGTTGGACTATCCACGCAAGGAAGAAGAGAAGCTCATTATCCGCCAGAACACGCGCGCCGGTGTGGGTCCGGTCCCGCAAAAAGTCATCAGCCCGCAGGACATCGTGGGCGCACGTCAACTGGTGCGCGAGGTGTACATGGACGAGAAGATCGAGCACTACATCGTGGACATCGTTTACGCCACACGCAAGCCGGACCTGTACAAGCTCGGCGACCTTACGAGCCTGATCGCATTCGGCGGCAGCCCGCGCGCAAGCATCAACATGGCGTTGGCCGCGAAAGCCTTCGCCTTCACCAAGCGCCGCGGCTATGTGATCCCTGAAGACGTGCGCGCCGTGTGTCCGGACATCATGCGCCACCGCATCGGGCTCACCTACGAAGCCGAAGCCGAGAATATCACGGTGAAGGAGATCATCGAGAAGGTACTGAATACGGTTGAGGTTCCTTGATGTTGGTTGTCGGTTGCCAGGTGTCGGTTGTCCGGCTGCCAACGCTGACAAACGACACGATCTCCGACAACGAAGTAGCGCACTGTCTCCGACCAGCCTGACAACAGAGAACGGACAACGGATCTCCCGTGAACACCCAACAACACACCAAGGACCTCATCAAGAAGGTGCGGCGCATCGAGCTGAAGACCCGCGGCTTGAGCAACCACATCTTCAGCGGTGAGTACCATAGCGCCTTCAAAGGCCGTGGTATGGCCTTCAGTGAGGTGCGGGAATACGTACCGGGGGACGAGGTGCGGTCCATCGACTGGAACGTGACGGCGCGCACGGGCCATCCGTACATCAAGGTATTCGATGAGGAGCGCGAGCTCACGGTGGTGCTTGTAGCGGACGTGAGCGGCAGCGGCGATTTCGGATCGGAGAACCAGCTGAAACGCGAACTCATCACCGAGGCGTGCGCCACCATCGCTTTCAGCGCCATCCAGAACAATGACAAGGTGGGGCTGATCCTCTTCAGTGACCAGGTGGAGCTGTTCATCCCGCCGAAGAAAGGCCGAGGGCACATCCTGCGCATCGTACGTGAACTGTTGGAATTCCGCGCGAAGAACAAAGGGACCGATGTGGCGGGCGCCTTGAAGTACCTGAACAGTGTGATCAAGAAAAAGGCCATCGCCTTCCTCATCAGCGACCTGATGGATGAGGGCTATGAGGACGCGTTGAAGATCGCCAACCGCAAGCACGACCTGGTGGTGTTAAGGACCACGGATCCGCGGGAGCAAGAACTGCCTGCCATGGGGCTGATGCAGTTCACCGACCCGGAAACGGGCGATCGGAAATGGGTGGATACGGGCAACAAACGGATCCGCGACCATTACCGCGCCGCCGCGCTGAAGCACCAGGCCCGCACCCGGGACGCCTTGCGCCGTGCGGGCGTGGACCATGCCGTGATCAGCACGCGAGAAGGGTATGTGAAACCCCTGATGAACCTGTTCAAACAGCGCGATTGACGATGTATCGCGGAGCGTACAACACACACATGGTGGAATGCGGCTCGCGTCTCCGGTTCCTGATCGGTCGTACGTGTTCCCTGGTCGGCGCGCTGTTCGTGCTGCTGCTTTCAGCGACACGTATCGCAGCCCAGGACATCACCCCGGAAGCGACCTTGGATAAGGACCGCATCCTGATCGGGCAACAAACCCAACTCGTACTGAGCGTGATGTACCCCGCTGCGAGTGGTACCGTCCCGGTGGTAGGCTGGCCCACTGTCAGTGATACCCTCACCGGGAAGATCGACGTGGTACGGGAAAGCGGGGTGGACACCCTGCCACCGAACGCGCAGAACGGGCAGGCAACCATCAAGCTGACGCGCACGCTGTCGATCACTTCGTGGGACAGCGGCTACTGGGCCGTGCCTCCGTTCGTATTCACCATCAACGGGGATACGGTGGAAACCAAGCCGATGCTGCTGACGGTGAACACCGTGGAAGTGGATACCTCGGCAACGACGATCCGGGATATCAAGGAGATCTATGACGTTCCTTATGGATGGAAGGACTGGGTGCGGGACAATTGGCACTGGTTGGCAGGTGGCGCGGTGGTGGCTGGCTTGTTGGCTTGGGGTACCATGTGGTACGTGCGCCGGCGCCGCACCCCGAAATCCGTGGTCGCGGTGGCCGAACCTGCGAAGCCGTTGCACGTACGCACCTTGCTCGCACTGGAAGAAGTGGACAAGAAGAAGCTTTGGCAACAAGGGCTTGTGAAGGACTATCATAGCGCTGTTACGGATATCCTGCGCGGGTACATCGAAGATCGCTTCCAAGTGCCGGCCTTGGAGAGTACCACGGATGATCTGCTCGGGATATTGCGGATGAGCAGCATGGGTGCGGCACAGCGCGAGCAGCTGGCGAATCTGCTGCGCATGGCGGATATGGTGAAATTCGCCAAATGGACACCGCTTCCTGCGGAGAATGAGCAAATGATGGCCGGAGCCGTGAAGCTCGTGCAACAAACGACCGAAGCGTTGAGCGATGCGCCGAAACCTTGACCTGATCATCCTGTTGGTGCTGCTCGTGCTGTTGCACGCGGCGGTCGCGGGCGCGGCGTGGTGGGTGGCGCAGCGTTACGAGCTGGCCTCGCCTCGCATGCTCTGGGCGCTGGCGCTGATACCGCTACTTAGCGGATGGTATGCATGGCGGCGGAACGAGCGAGCACCGCGCGCCACCTTGAGCACGACCCATGCGCTGGCCGCTGGCCCATTCGACCTGCGCGCCCGCTTGCGCCACGTGCCTACCGTGGTGGCCTTGGGAGGGTTCGCCCTGATGTTCATCGCGCTGGCCCGGCCGCAAAGCAAGCACGAAGAGCAGGACATCACCGTTGACGGCATCGACATCATGATCGCGATGGACTTCAGCGCGAGCATGCTGGCACGCGACTTCAAGCCGGACCGCTTGGAAGCGGCGCGGTCCATGGCCTTGCGTTTCATCGATGACCGACCGAACGACCGGATCGGTCTGGTGGTTTACGAAGGCGAGGCCTTCACGCAGTGCCCGCTGACCACCGACCACACCGTGCTTAGCGACCTTTTTCTCCGGGCGC
>JANOPI010000329.1:0-4082 GCA_031421755.1 Flavobacteriales bacterium
TGCACAGGTCGGCTGTCAGTCCTTCGAAAGCCAGGACCTCCACTTGCTTGTGGCCTACAAAAGTGTTCCGCACCCATTCGATCCGCTGTTCCATGGTGAACATGTACTTCTTCGTGGAGTTCGCGCCCATGGCCACCACGATGCGGTCGAACAGAGGCAATGCGCGTTCCACGATGCTCACATGCCCGATGGTGATCGGATCGAAGGATCCCGGAAAAACGGCGATACGCTCACTCATGCGTTGGCCGCCTGAACCTCTGGCGAAGGCGGTGGGGTTGGTTTGAAGAAACTGAAATGTACGTTGCCGTACGGACGATGGCGATCGAACCACGGATCCGCGCTCAAGTTCACGTCTTTCGGATGTTCGATGATCAACAGACCGTCCGGGGCCAAAATGCCCGATCCACGCACAAGTGAAGGCAGAAGCTCCGTGCCTTCCAGGTTGAATGGTGGATCAGCGAAGATGATGTCATAGCCCTCCCTTCCGTCCCTCCCGAGGAGGGATACCCCCCCAGCGGACTTCACGAAGGTGAACGCGTCGGCCTTCACATGGTGCCAATTGGTGGCTTGCAGATCGCGCGCAACGCGCTGCATATAGGCGAAGAGTTCGCGGTCCTGCTCCACGCTGATCACCTCTTGCGCATCCCGGCTCAGGAATTCCACGGACATGTTCCCGGTGCCCGCGAACAGGTCGAGCACACGGATGCCATCCAGCGGCACGGTATGTTGCAGGATGTTGAAGAGCCCCTCCTTCGCGAAATCGGTCGTAGGGCGGGCGATGGTGCTCTTCGGTGGATGGATCCTCCGGCCCTGGTATTTGCCTCCGATCACGCGCATGCGAACTGTTCAAGCAACGCGGCGAAGTGGTGCGGCCCGGCGATGTTCAGACCGTGCAAGCGCTGATCGTCCGGAGCGATCAGGTGCGTGATGTCCGGCAGGTAGCGTGCCAAGAGTTCATCATCCCCGCTGTTCAAGTGCGTGCCACAGGTCAATGCCCGCGCATCTTCTGGACGGGCACCGCATTGTTCCAGCGCGAAGAGCGTGTAGTACAGGACATCTTCCGAGGCCACCGCATGGAAGGTATTGCTCAACAACAACTTCTGATCGCGTGCGATCGCCAGATCCAGCCGCTTCGCCGAACGGTGGATAAGCACCGAGTGCTTCCCGGTGGAACGCGCAAGCACCGCATGCACCAGCACCGCTTGCAACGGCAGCGATCGCGCGTGCGGGAAACGCGCGACCAGGCGATGTTCGGCCTGCTCATCGTGCAAATACACACAGCGCGCACCGAGCGCACCGATCGGTTCATCGCGTAGCAAGCCGGTGGGCAGGTTCCCATGCACCATCTTCAAGTGGCGCATTTCACTGCCCGGTGCCAGCGCGTTCTCGGGAACCAACGTACTGATCTCCGGCAAGGCCGTGAACGACACGCTCACAGGACGCTTCGGAAGCAACGCCTCATCCGGCAACGCCAAACCGTTATCTGAACTCAGCGCCACGCAGCGCCCCGTGGCCACGTCATGCACGCACCAAGCGCTCACATCGGGTGAGGCCCAGATGCTCAGGTGCCAGGCCCGTTCCTTGGCGGCATCATAGCTGGTGGAGAGAATGGAGGTGCGCATTGGGCCGCAAAGAAACGAACCAGTAGCGCACAAGGCCGCTGTTGGAAGTCGCCCCCGCATTTATCTGTGTCATCTGCGCCAACTGCGGAAGACCACATTGATCGTACCCGGTCGCGCTTGTAGCGCGGGCGTGCGGGGCCCTCGCCTGTGGCGCGAACACGGATCATACATTGAGCCGCACAGATCGACGGTTTCCCCATCATGTCCTCGCTCACCGATAGCTTGCTCACCATGCTGGGCCACGAGCCCACACCGGGTCAGAGCAAGGCCATCGACGCGCTGGACCGACTGCTGGCCACACCAAAAGACAAGGCCACGCTCATCCTGAAAGGCTACGCGGGAACCGGCAAGACCACCTTGGTCGGTGCGCTGGTGAAGGTCCTCACCAGCGAACGCAGGAAAGTGATCCTCCTTGCGCCAACCGGTCGCGCCGCGAAAGTGCTCAGCGCCTACGCGCAAGCTGAAGCGAGTACGATCCACCGCCGCATCTACAGCATGGGCGATGATGAGGACTTCGGCGGCGGTATGTCGGTGAAACCGAACAAGGATGCCGGCGCGCTCTTCGTGGTGGACGAGGCCAGCATGATCGGCAGCGGACGGGGAGAAGGCTCCTTCGGCAACCGCGACCTGCTCGGCGACCTGTTCGAGCATGTCTTCAACGCACGTGGATGTAAACTCCTGTTGATCGGAGATCCCGCGCAGTTGCCTCCGGTGGGAAGTGATCACAGCCCCGCGCTGGTGGTAAAGGATCTCGCGGACTTCGGACTGCTCCCCGGCAGTATCGAACTCACCGACGTGGTGCGCCAAGCGGAGAATTCCGGGATCCTGGTGAACGCGACAGCGCTGCGACAAACACTGGCTGAAATACCGGAATCCACGCCATCTGTTCTGACCGACTCTGCTCCTTCCCCACCGGGGAAGGCCGGGATGCGGTGCATTATCCCCACCTTCGATACCTCTTTCGCTGATGTCCAGCGCATCGAAGGCCTCGACCTACAGGACGCCCTCGAAGAAGCCTATGGCCGCCACGGCGACGACGAGGTCTGCCTGATCTGCCGCTCCAACAAGCGCGCCTACCAGTACAGCCAGCAGGTGCGCGCGCGCATCCACGGCTTCGATGAAGAGCTCAAGGCGAACGACCGTTTGATGTTGGTGAAGAACAACTACTTCTGGGCGGGCGAGAACGGCAAGAAAGAGCTGATCGCCAACGGCGAACAGATCCAAGTGAAGCGCATGTATGGCATCGAAGAGAAGTACGGCCTGCGATTCGCCGACCTCGAAGTGAGCTGGTGGAACGGCGCGGAGGAACGCGAGATGGACGTGAAGGTGATCGTGGACGTGCTTGCCGCCGAAGGCCCCGCATTGCCAGCTCCGCAGATGAAGTTGCTCTCACAAAGCGTACTCGCCAACATCCTGTCGAAGAGCAAGGGCGAACGTTTCCGTTTGCTGAAACAAGACCCGTACGCCAACGCGCTACAAGTGAAGTACGCCTACGCCGTTACTTGCCACAAGGCGCAAGGCGGCCAGTGGAAGAGCGTCTTCGTGGACCAGGGCTACGTGACCGAAGAGATGATCGACCGCGAGTACGTGCGGTGGTTGTACACGGCGATCACACGGGCCAGCGAGAAATTGTCCTTGCTGAATTTCCATCCGAGGTTCTATGGGGATGTGGAGGAGTAGTCCGGATTGGTTGATAGCCGGTTGAGATCATTCGTATCGAGCCTCGGATGTCACGAACAGGATGAACACCGAACCGAAAAGGAACAGCGGTGGTAGAATGAAGAAAGCTAGCCGAAGGATCAGAAGCGCACCATCCGACCTGTGCCGCCCTTCCTTCAGGCGAAGCGCAACTATTCGGAAGGCGTTCGACAAAGTAGCCAAGGAAATGGAGAGGAAACAACCTTGCAGAAGGACAGGTGCTGTGGTAAAGATCAGCGTTGCGAGAAGAGTGACCCAAGAAGCGATACCGACACGCAAAGACCATTTGTTCCAAGGGCCTGGCATAGCGACCTCTCCGCGAGCGACGAACATTTCCATGATGATGGAGATCAGCAGCAGAAGTGCCCCGACCAAGAAGCAACCCACAAGATCCGTGATACTGTCCATGCAAGCAGCTGAAGGAAGTTGATGGCGAACAGGTCACGATGGAACTTGCCAGACCTTTATGTCCAGCAATGGAGCAGGGCTCGCCAAACTGATCAGGTGATCCGGCCCCACGTGCCATGTATGCACATGGTATTCTTCTGCCGCCATGGAAATGAATGCCTCGTGCGTGATCACCATGGTGTTGCGCTCGCCGTCCACGCGCAAACTGCGCAGGTCGTCCATGATGCCCACGCCACTGGCTTTGAGCACGGCTTCTTTTCGCGTCCAGTATTCCAGGAAGCGGCGCTTTGCGCCTGCCCCTGATCTTGCCGCCTGTATTTCCCTTACCTCCGACGCAGTGAAGTAGTGCTCGCT
>JANOPI010000330.1:0-6090 GCA_031421755.1 Flavobacteriales bacterium
TGCGGTGCGCGCTGTTGCTCATGAGCTGCACGGCGTTCGCGCAGTTCACCCGGTGGATGCGGATGCCGTCGTTGGCGGTGATGAAGCCGAACACGTCGTCGCCCGCGATCGGGTTGCAGCAGGGGCTGAGCTTGTACTCCAGCTTCTGCAGGTCGTCCCCGATGGTGAGCGCGCCGCCTTCCGCGCCACGGATCTCGCGGATCACTTCTTCCAGCGGCCGCTCGTCCTTGGGGCGCTCGGTTTTCGGCAGTAGTAGCCGGCCGTTCTTCACGGGTGGATCTTTCAGCGCATCCAGATCGTGCTTGCTGCGCGCTACCTGCCAAAAGAGATCATTGCTGGTGGCGCTGTGGTAGTAATCGCGCAGCGCCACGATGTTCTCCGTGTCGAATTTCGCGCCCCAACCGCGCAGAGCACGCTGAACAGCTTCGCGCCCGACAACGGACAATTTCTTTTTCTGTTCGCGCAGCGCCTGCTTGATCTTGTGCTTGGCCTTGGCGGTGACCACGAAGTTGAGCCAGTCCTCCTTGGGCTGTTGCTTCTTGCTCGTGATGATCTCGATCTGGTCGCCGCTGCGGAGCGTATGGCTCAGGGGCACCAGCTTGTGGTTCACCTTGGCCCCTATGCACTGCCGGCCGACCTGGCTGTGGATGTCGAAGGCGAAGTCCAGCGCTGTGGCACCTGATGGCAGGTTGATCATGTCGCCTTTCGGCGTGAAGACCATGATCTCGTCGCTGAAGAGGTTCAGCTTGAAGTCGTTCACGAAATCGAGTGCGCTGCCGCCCGGCGCGTTCAGCGTTTCGCGGATCTTGTTCAGCAGGTTGTCCAGCGCGTTGGCGTGGTCCTCGTCGTTCTTGTAGCGGTAGTGCGCGGCCAGGCCCATCTCGGCGATCTCGTCCATGCGGCGGCTGCGGATCTGCACCTCCACCCACCTGCCACCGGGGCTCATCACCGTGGTGTGCAAGCTTTCGTAGCCGTTGGCTTTCGGCGTGCTGATCCAATCGCGCAACCGATCGGGGCTCGGCTGGTAATAGTCCGTAACGAACGAGTACACCCGCCAGCAATCGGCTTTCTCCAACTCGTGCTTCGTGTCGATGATGATGCGGATGGCGAACACATCGTACACCTCTTCGAAGGTGACGTTCTTCTTCAACATCTTGTTGTAGATGCTGTGGATGCTCTTGGGCCGCCCTTTGATCTCGTACGTGAATCCTTCTTTGTCGAGGCTCTCTTTGATCGGCAGGGTGAAGCGGCTGATGAAGCGTTTGCGGACGGCTTCACCCTTTTTCAGCTTCGTTTCGATCTCGTTGTAGATGTCCGGATCCTTGTACTTGAGGGAAAGATCCTCGAGCTGGTTCTTGATGTTGTACAGGCCCAAGCGGTGGGCGAGGGGCGCGTAAAGGAAGAGCGTTTCGCTGGCGATCTTCAGCTGCTTGTCGCGCGCCATGTTGTCCAGCGTGCGCATGTTGTGCAGCCGGTCCGCGAGCTTGATCAGGATCACGCGCACGTCCTGGGAAAGCGTGAGCAGCACCTTGCGGAAGTTCTCCGCCTGCATGCTGTCCGTCTGGAACTGCACGCCGCTGATCTTGGTGAGCCCGTCCACGATCACGGCCACCGTTTCGCCGAACATCTCGCGCACCTCTTCCAGCGTGAGGTCGGTGTCCTCCACCGTATCGTGCAGCAACGCGGCGGTCACACTCGTGGCACCCAGGCCGATCTCCGCCGCGCAGATCCGCGCCACTTCGATCGGATGGTAGATGTACGGCTCGCCGCTCTTGCGCCGCTGTTCCTTGTGCGCTTCAACGGAAATGTTGAAGGCTTTGCGGATCATGCGCGACCCTTCCGGCGTGCGGTCGCCCCGGATGCTGCGCAATAGTCCCTTGTAGCGCGCGATGATCTCGTCGCGCTCTTTCTCAAGGTCGATCTCGTAGGGCGGGGGCTGTACGGTAGACATCGTCGCTTCAAATGTAGATGCGTGGGCACAGCCCGGCCGTTGGACTTGCCGGAGTGGTCGCCGGGAATCCCACGGACACGGAAAAGCCCGGATGGCCGCGTCACCTGACGGACCATCCGGGCTTTTGTCCGGTAGGGGATCAGCGTTCGATCACCAATTGCATCACCTGCGTGTCTTCCCCCAGCGAAATGCGCAGGAAGTACACCCCTGCGGATGTGTCGCCCATGTCGATCCTCATTGACAATTGTCCGGCGTTCAGTGTGCGTGAGAGGATCATCCGCCCGGTCGCGTCAACTACGCCGACCACCGTCGGGGTGCGGCTGATGTTGTCGCGGACGAGTTCGAACACACCACGCGAAGGGTTCGGTCGTACGGTGAAGCCGATGCCCGTTCCGGCGGATGGTCCATCCACACCAACGGATTCGTTGACCACGATCTCCAAGCAGGCGGTGTCCAGTGAGCATCCCGAAAGGAATGCCGTAACGCACAGTTCAACGGTGTTCGGCCCGTTCGGGGCAGTGGCATTGAGGCCGCTGCTCGTGGTATTGCCACTGGTCCACCCCTCGGGCAGGTCCCACACGTAAGTGGCTCCTGCGATCATCGGCACTGTCCAGGTGTTCGTCGTCCAGCCGTCGATGCTATCGTCCCCTGTGATGGGGCCAACGGCTACCGGAGTGCCCGCGCATTGGCAGGAGGCGTTCAGTGCGTCGTTCACCGTACATGGATCGTTGTCGTTGCAAGCACTACCGGGTACTCCTGGGATCGTCGGGCAGGGGTCTTCACAATCCGGTGTGCCGTCCAGATCCGAATCCGTGAGGTCCGGTGATCCCGAGCAGACGCAGTTGCCCAACAGAATGTCGCCAGTGGTACACGGGTCGTTGTCGTCACAGAACGAGCCGGGAAGGCCCGGTACGGCGGGGCAGGGATCCTCGCAGTTCAGGAAACCGTCGCCGTCGTCATCAGCGGTGAGCGCTGTGTACACGCACACGTTGCTCACGCAGTCATCCGCGGTGCAGTCGTCACTGTCATCACAATCGCCGGCCGTTACGCAGCTTACTGGCAGGCCGATGCACACGCAATCATCGTTGAGTTCATCGCCGATGGTCAGGAGGTCGCCATCATCGCATTGGCTACCGATCTGGCCCGACACCGTAGGGCAGTTGTCCGCGCAGTTGGTTACGCCGTCGCCATCGGAATCCGTGAGGTCCGGGGTACCTGCGCAAAGGCAGGATGCGTTCACCACGTCATTCACCGTACATGCATCCCCATCGTCGCACGCGATGCCGATCTCCCCCACAACTGTCGGGCAGTCATCCGAACAGTCCGGGATACCATCCCCGTCGCTGTCCGTTGTGATCGCCGTGAAGACGCAGGCGTTGCTCACGCAGGCGTCGGTGGTGCAGGGGTCCTGGTCGTCGCAATCGTTGTTGCCTACACAGCTTACGGGCAGGCCGACACATAGGCATACCGCATTCAACTGGTCATTGATGGTGAGCACGTCGTCATCGTCGCAGGCATCGCCTTGCTCACCGGGCTCATTCGGGCAATTATCCGAGCAATCCGGTATGCCATCCGCATCGGAATCAGTGTTGTCCACCGTTCCGATGCAGGTGCAGCTGGCGTTGAGCACGTCGTTCAGCGTACACGGGTCGTTATCGTTGCACGCGCTGCCCACCTGCCCAGGAACGTTGGGGCAATTGTCCGCGCAGTCCGGTGTACCGTCGTCATCGCTATCCGTATTGTCGGGGGTGCCCGAACACACGCAACCGGCATTCAGCACATCGTTCAAGGTGCAGACGTTGTCATCATCACATGCCGAACCGACCTGTCCGAACGTGCCAGGACAACTATCCGCGCAGTCAAGTACGCCGTCGCCGTCCGTATCCGTGGGATCGACCGTGCCGACGCATTGGCAGGCCGCGTTGAGCACATCGTTCACAGTGCACGCGTTGTTGTCATTGCATGCGCTGCCGATCTCCCCCGGAACGGATGGGCAATCGTCGTTGCAATTGGCGATGCCGTCACTGTCAGTGTCCGAATTGTCGAGCGTGCCGGCGCACAGGCAGCTGGCGTTCAGCACATCGTTGATCGTGCAGTTGTTCCCGTCGTTGCAGGGGCTGCCGATCTCGCCTGGTACGTTCGGGCAGTCGTCCTGCGCATTGCAGATGCCGTCATTATCCGTATCCCCACTGAAGGTGCCAACGCAGTCGCAACCAGCGTTCAGCGCATCATTGATGGTGCAGGGGTCATTGTCGTTGCAGGTGCTGCCGATCTCCCCGGTCACTGTGGGGCAATCGTCCTGCGCATCGCAGACACCGTCGCCATCCGTGTCCCCGCTATCCGTGCCGGAGCAGATACAGTTGCCGTTGAGCTCATCATTCACCGTGCAATCATCGCCATCATCACAGGCGCTGCCGATCTCGCCGTCAACCGTCGGGCAATCATCGGCGCAGTCCGGAATGCCATCCCCATCGGTATCCGTGGTGATCGCTGTGAAGACGCAGTTGTTGCTGACACAGGCGTCGGTCGTGCAGGGGTCCTCATCGTCGCAATCGCTGTTCTGCACGCAACTTACCGGTGTGCCGATACAATTGCACAGGGCGTTGAGCGCATCGTTTATGGTGAGCACGTTGCCATCGTTGCAGGGGCTGCCTACCTGACCGGTCACGCTCGGGCAGTTGTCCGCCACGTCGCAGAGCCCATCACCGTCCGTATCCGGGGAGATGATCACGCTGACGTTCGCTGAGGTCGGCGAACAAGGTGCGTTGCTGATCGTCCAGCGAAGTACGAGCGGCCCGTTCCCGCTGGTGTGCGAGAAGGTGGCGTTCGGTGAAGCGGCATTGGAGAAGGTGCCCGTTCCTCCGCTCACTACGCTCCATGCGCCGGTGCCCGTTGTGGGCGTGTTGCCGCCCAGCCCCGCGGTGGTGGCGTTGGCGCAGATGGTTTGCGTGGTTCCTACCGTGGCCGTGGCAGGTGGCTGCGTGATGGTCACACTCGTCTCGGCGTTCGACGCGGCGCATGGTGCGTTGCTGATGGTCCAGCGCAATACCACCGGACCCGCTCCGCCAGTATGGGTATAGGTTGCGTTCGGTGAAGCGGCGTTGGAGAAGTTGCCCGTGCCACCGCCCACTACGCTCCAAGCCCCGGTCCCCACTGTGGGGGTGTTGCCGCCGAGGCCTGTGGTGGTGCCGCTCGCGCAGATCGTCTGTGCCCCGCCCGTGCTGGCTGTTGTCGGTCCTTGGTTGATCGTGATGGTGACCTGCGCGGTGGAAGCCGTGCATGGCGCGTTGCTGATCGTCCAGCGTACGATCACCGGTCCAGGTCCACCGGAATGCGTGAAGGTGGCGTTGGGCGATCCCGCATTCGAGAAGGTGCCGGTCCCGCCACTCACCACGGTCCATGTTCCGGTGCCCACCGTGGGCGTGTTGCCGCCCAGGCCCGTGGTGGTGCCGTTCGCGCAGATGGTCTGTGCGTTGCCAGCACTGGCCGTTGTGGGGGCTTGGTTGATCGTTATCGTGACGTTGGCGGTGGATGCCGCGCATGGTGCATTGCTTATCGTCCAACGTACGATGATCGGTCCTGCACCACCGGTATGGGTAAAGGTGGCGTTGGTCAGGGTCGCGTTCGAGAAGGACCCTGTTCCTCCGCTAACGATGCTCCAAACCCCGCTGCCGACCGCTGGCGTGCTTCCACCAAGACCGGAAGTGGTGCCGTTGGCGCAGATCGTCTGCGGTCCGCCGGCCGTGGCGGACGTTGGAGGTTGGGTGATGGTGATGTTAAGGTCGGAAGTGGAGGCTGTGCAAGGGGCGTTGCTGATCGTCCAGCGCAGGATCACCGGGCCATTCCCTCCTGTATGCGTGAAGGTCGCATTGGGCGAAGCCGCATTCGAGAAGGTGCCCGTGCCTCCGCTCACCACGCTCCAAGCGCCGGTACCGTTCGCCGGTGTATTGCCACCCAAAGCGGCGCTGATGCCGTTGGCACAGATCGTTTGCGCGCCTCCTGTGCTGGCAACCGTCGGTGGCTGATTGATGGTGATGCTCACGTTCGCCGTCGAAGCTGTACAAGGGGCATTGCTGATGGTCCAGCGCAGGATGACAGGTCCCGTTCCTCCGGTATGGGTGAAGGTGGCAGTGGGTGAA
>JANOPI010000331.1:0-3126 GCA_031421755.1 Flavobacteriales bacterium
GCTGGGCCAGCTCAACAGCGCGCTGAACCAACTGGGCCTCACGCACCGTGTGGATGTGAACACAGAGCAGAACAACTGGCCGCGTGAATTGGCCAACGTGAAGGCCGCCATCCAGCGCACTGACGAACGCCATGGCCAAGAGCCGGGGATGGCCGCACTACCTGATCTGCTGGACAACCAACTCCACGCCTGCGATTCCTTGCACACGGAGGTACTTGCCCAGGAGGAAGCTACCGGCCAGCACCGCATGGCCGAGGCCGTATTCCAGCTCATGCTCCAGCGCGCGCAAAAACATGTTGATCGCGCCACCCGTAGCGTTCACGAGCAAGGGCTGGGGCTGCAGACCGCCACCTTGAGCCATCGCTGGGACGAAGCCCAAATGATCCTGATCCTGGCCTGCATGTTCGCCGTGGTATTCGCCCTGCTGGTGGGCATGGCACGCCGGCTGCTGGTGGAGAGCCGCTTCCGATCGGAACAACTGGGCATCGCCAAGCACGAGCTGGAAGCCTCCAATCGGAACCTCCGGGAAACCATGCTAAGCAAGGAGGAGAAAGAGGTGATGATCAAGGAGATCCACCACCGGGTGAAGAACAACCTGCAGATCGTGCGGAGCCTGATCCGCTTCCAGCAGGATCAGGTAAACGATGACCGCACGCGGGAACTCTTCAACGAGTGTATCAACCGCGTGGGGGCCATGGCGCTGGTACACGAGCAGACCTATTTGAGCAAAGACCTGGCGAACATCCCGGTGAGCACCTACCTGGACAGTTTGGTGCGCGATCTCGTAAGCGCCTACAACATCCGCAAGCGGCTCACGATGGATATCGATATCCAGGTAAAGACACTGAGCGTGGACACGCTTATCCCCCTGGGCCTACTGATCAACGAGATCATCAGCAACAGCTTCAAGTACGCGTTCGCCGATCGGGAAACCGGCACCATCACCGTTCATTTGAGCGGATCCGAGAGCGATGGGTTGCACCTGGTGATCGGGGACGACGGCGTGGGCATGCGCAGCCGCGATGGCTTCCACCGCCCGAACAGTTTGGGCATGGAGCTGATCCATACGCTCGCCGGCCAGTTGGATTCCGATATCCATCTGCTGGATGGCCCCGGCACACGCTACGAGCTCATGAGCCAGCGCATCACCCACGCCAAGGTGGCCTGATCGCCACTGGTCCTTTCCCTCCTGCACCGTTCGTCACAAGCGGTCATAGATCCTGTAGCCCTAAGGCGGATAGTTTCGCGGTCCCTATTGCGAACATGAACCACACTACCGCCCTTGCCGCTCTTTTGCTGGCGACCACGACCTTGGCCCAGCCAGCCATGAAGACACGCTACCCAGAGGTCCGTAAGACCGACTCGTCATCAACCTTTTTCGGAACCGCCGTTGCTGACCCCTACCGGTGGTTGGAGGATGACAACAGCGCCGAGACCAAAGCGTGGGTGACGGAACAGAACGCGGTTACCAACGCGTACCTCGATAAGGTCCCGTTCCGTGATGCCATCGCCAAGAGGTACGAGCAGCTTTACAACTTCCCCAAGCTCGGTGGCCCGATGCGCGTGGGTGAACTGTATTTCCTGTGGAAGAACAGCGGCCTGCAGAACCAGTTCGTCATCAACGTCCGCAAAGGGCTGGATGGAGCGGATCAGGTCTTCATCGACCCGAACGCCATCGATCCGGCAGGTACCACCACGTTCAGTCCTTTGGGAACGAGCAAGGATGATCGCTACATGGCCATTGGCGTCAGCAAGGCCGGAAGTGACTGGCAGGACATCACCGTCTATGACCTCACGACGATGAAAGAGACCGGCGACCTGCTGAAGTGGTGCAAGTTCAGTGGGGCCTCGTGGTACAAGAACGGCTTCTTCTACAGCCGCTATCCGGAGCCCGCGAAGGGCACGGAACTGAGTGGGGCCAGCAAATTCCAGAAGGTCTACTACCACAAGTTGGGCGACCCGCAAGAGAAGGATGCGCTGGTGTGGGAGAACACCGAGAATGGCGATCTCTATGTTGGCGTTGGCGTTACTGAGGGCGAAGAGTTCGCTTCGTTGACCGTAAGCACCGGTACCGATGGGTTCGAATCATTTTTCCATGATCTGCGCGGTGGTGTCATGCCTTCCCCCGCAACAACGTGGATCCCGTTGCAGCAAGGCTTCGATCACAAGACGAGCATCGCGGACTTCGTTCCGGCAACGGGAAAATTCCTGGTGATGACCGAAGTGGACGCACCGAACTACCGCTTGGTGGAGGTCGATCCGAAGAACCCGGCCAAGGAGAACTGGAAGGACATCATTCCGCACAAGAAGGACCTGCTCCAGAACGTGAGCACTGGCGGTGGCAACCTCTTCGCTGAATACCTGAAGGACGCCACCAGCCGCTTCTACCGTTACAAGATGGACGGCTCCGGCGAACAGGAGATCAAGCTGCCGGACATCGGCAGTGCGGGCGGCTTCGGTGGAAAGCGCAAAGACACCTTCAGCTTTTACAGCTTCACCAGTTTCACCGATCCAGGCACCATCTACAAGTATGATTACGCTACGGGCAAGAGCGAAGTGTTCTACCGTCCGGAACTGAAGTTCGATCCGTCACAGTTCATCACCGAACAGGTGTTCTATCCGAGCAAGGACGGCACGCAGGTGCCCATGTTCATCGTGCGCAAGAAGGGTGTGGAGAAGAACGGCAAGAACCCGACGATGCTTTACGCGTACGGCGGTTTCAACATCAGCCTCTCCCCTTCCTTCAGCACCAGCCGCATGCTGTTGTTGGAACAGGGCGGCGTGTTCGCACAGCCCAGCTTGCGCGGCGGTGGCGAATTCGGCGAGGACTGGCACCGCGCCGGTATGAAGGAAAAGAAGCAGAACGTGTTCGACGACTTCATCGCCGCGGCCGAATACCTCATCAAGGAGAAGTGGACCGACACACCGCACTTGGCCGTGAACGGCGGAAGCAACGGTGGCCTGCTCGTGGGTGCCGTGATGACCCAGCGCCCCGACCTCTTCGGCGTGTGCTTCCCCGAAGTGGGCGTGCTGGACATGCTGCGCTACCAGAAGTTCACTGCAGGTTTCGGCTGGGTGCCCGAATTCGGCAATGCGGACAACAGCGCAGAGGAACGCGACTACTTG
>JANOPI010000332.1:0-8902 GCA_031421755.1 Flavobacteriales bacterium
TTGACCGATGCCAGTTCGACGAACCCCATCGCCTTCCCGACCATTACGACCACCTACACCCTGACGCTGACGGATACGTTGACCTGTAGTGATAACGACCAGATGACGGTGACCGTGGTGCCACCGCCGGATGCGGGGACCGACGGTAGCACCGACGTGTGTTCCCAAGGCCTCCCCTTCCCGCTCATCGGGCTGCTGGGCGGTTCACCCCAGGCCGGCGGAACGTGGACCGACCCGGATGGCCTCGCTTCCACCGGGGATTACACCCCCGGCACGAGCACACCCGGCGATTATGTATACACCGTGACAGGTACTGCCCCGTGCGCTCCGGCCACATCGATCGTTACCGTGAACCAGACGGACGCGCCTGATGCCGGGGAAGACGCGGCACTCGCGCTGTGCTCAAACGGTGGACAGGTGGACCTGTTCACGGTGCTCGGTGGAACGCCGGATGCGGGTGGGACGTGGACTGATGAGAACGATCAGCCCTTCAGCGGCACCTTCGATCCTGCTGTTGCATCAGGAACGGTCTTCACCTATTCCTTGCCGGGTGTCATTCCCTGCTTCGCGGACCAGGCCAGTGTAACAGTGACGGTAACCCCAGCGGGTGACCCGGGTGCGGACGCCACTGTAACGCTCTGCGCGAGCGGCGTGCCCTTCCTGATGACGGACTCCTTGGGTGGCCTCCCCCAATCCGGAGGTGCCTGGTTCGACCCGGTCAGCGCGGCGCACAGCGCCACCTTTGATCCGGCCGTGGACCCGAGCGGTGCATGGTCTTATGTGGTACCCGGGAACGGCGCTTGCCCTGACACGAGCGCTACGCTGCAGATCGCGCTCACCACGCCGGACACCGGTATCAGCGGCGACAATACGATCTGTGCCGGGGATACCACCCAACTGGTAAACGGCGGCAACACCAACTGGTCGTGGTCACCTGCTGACGGTGTTTCGGACCCTTCCGTCGGTGATCCCTTGTTCTTCCCGACGACCACAACGACGTATTCGCTTACGGTGACGGATGCAGGCGGCTGCACCGCTTCAACTACAGTGCAGCTCACGGTGAACGCATTGCCGATCGCGGATGCGGGAAGTAATGCGTCCTTGTGCGCTGGTGGTGGCACACCCATCGGCGGAGCACCGACCGGACCGGGTGGAAGCTCGTTCCTCTGGTCGCCTTCCACGGGACTGGATGATGTGAACGCTGCGAATCCGGAGGCGAGCCCTGGATCCACCACCACATATTCGGTGCTGGTCACGGACCCGAACCAATGCTCCGCATCGGACAGCGTGACGGTGGCGGTAAACGCGTTGCCATTCCTCGACGCTGGCCCGGATACGAGCTTCTGCCAGAGTGGAAGTGTGCAGCTGAATGCGAATGGTACCGGCCAGTTCAGTTGGTCTCCGGCTGCTGGACTGAGCGCGACGGACATCCCTGATCCCGTGGCTTCACCTGTGGTAGCCACCATTTACACCGTCACTCTTACAGACGGGAATCAATGTGTGAGCACGGATGACATAACCATCGGCATTTTCGGGCTACCTTCCGTGGATGCAGGGTTGGATCGGTATTTGTGCCCGGGTTTCGCCCTACAACTGCAAGGCAGCGGCAGTGGAACCGCGACCTGGACACCAGCGGACTCATTGGACAATGCGAACGCGTTCAGCCCACTGGCATCACCTGATTCACCAACGACCTATACGCTTACGATAACGGACGGGAACGGATGCACGGCGAGCGATGCGGTGTTCGTGGATGTGAACGATGACCCACCTGCGGATGCCGGCGCGGACCAGAGCATTTGCCAAGGGCAACAGGTCACTTTGGGTGGAAACCCTACTGCGATACCGGGAACAATGGTGTTGTGGACACCGTCAACGGAGCTGGACAACGCGAGCAACCTGAACCCGATCGCTACTCCTACGGCCACAACGCTCTATACCGTTACCGTGACCAGCGACACTTGCACCGGTCAAGATGTTGCCCTCGTCACCTTGCAGGGCGTAGCGGAAGCGGGCTTCACCGTGCGGATCGAACCGACCTGCGAAGAGCTGCGCGCATTCTTCACCGATCAGAGTTCGGGTGCGAGCCAATGGTTCTGGCAATTCAACGATGGCAGCACGAGCACGGAACAATACCCGCAGCATTATTTCCCTTACGGACAGGACATCATCGCCACGCTTACGGTAACTGACGTTTTCGGCTGCACGGGCAGCGTCACCGACACCTTATCGGCGAGCGACTTCACGGAGATGGTCGACTTTGAGATCCCCAACGTGTTCACCCCGAACGGCGATGGCAAGAACGACGTCTTCACGTTGAACAGCAATGCGGTGCTGGGTTCATGCACGAGTATGCAGGTCTTCAATCGCTGGGGTCAGAAGGTGTTCGAGAGCTTCGCAGGCGACCTGGTGTGGGGCGGGCGCAACTTCGCGGGGGAAGAGTGTGTGACGGGCACCTATTTCTATGCGATCACGGTGAAGGATATGGCCTTCAACGGCACGGTATACCTGAACCGCTGATCCATGCGCCTCCTGCTGATCGCCTTGCCGTTCGTGTTGTCCATGGGATGTGGTGCGAGCCTGCCTGACGTGGAAGGAACAGGCGAGCCGGTAACGAAGACCATCGTCGTATCCATGCTCAATGGGATCACGGTGGACGGACCCATGGATGTGCGGGTGACGCGTGGGGATACACAGCGCGTGCAGATCATCGCTCAAGGTGAATTGATCGACCTTGTGAAGACCAAGGTGGACAACGGCATGTGGAAGATCAGCACCTCCAAGAGTTTCACGACCAACAGGGAATTCACGGTACACCTGACCGTGCCGATGCTCAACAGCGTGGTCATCGAAGGATCGGGCGATGTGATGAGCGAAGGGGTTTATGGCTCGGGCAAAACATACCTGTCGGTGAACGGCAGTGGGGGCATCGCGATCGACACGCTGCACGAAGGACTGCTGGAAGTATTGATCGACGGAAGCGGTTCGATCCGAGTGAACGGGACTTGCCGGGAGTTGGACCTCACGGGGCGCGGAAGTGGCTCACTGAAAGGGCTGGGGCTTGCGGCGAATGAGGCCGGGATCGACCTGGAAGGTTCCGGGGATGCGGAAGTCACCGTGATCTCCAGGCTGGAAGCCCGGATCACCGGAAGTGGCAGCCTGCGTTATCGGGGCAAGCCGGAGGTGGATACGAAAGTCGAAGGCAGTGGCTCGATAACCGCTTTGCCATGATGCGCATCTGCTCAGTGATCATCGGGGGCTTGATGCTGCTGGCCTGCGGCGGGGATACCGGAACGGGGACCACGACCTCAGCGGAGGCGAAAACCGACAGCAGCGGCATGCTTCCTGCTTGGCAGCGGTTGGAACTGCCGATCCTGGCTGACAATGTGCGGCATGACACGTTGTTGGTCCACACCACATACGATCTGGGTGAGGGCCGCTTCCTGATGGCCGCACAGAACAACAACTACAACAAGGAAGGTATCCGTCTCTACCTCTACCGGCCACAGCCGGACAGCAGTGCGCAACTGCTGGCCTGGTCGAAACCGGGGTACGACAGCGAGACGATGCTTCCCACGTTCTTCACCAATGGGAACAGGGCTGAAGGGCTGGTGATCATCGCCAACATGGGCGAGCGCCAGAGTTGGGGCCAAGAGGCGTTCTGGTTGAAAGACAGCAGCATCAACAGCCTGGGGTTCATCGATGTGGCCATACGGGAATGGAAGACCTTGGATGACAGCACCTACCAGTTCCGCACGAGTATCGCACCACGGACCTTGGTAACCGGGGCCGGTGGTAATTTCGATTTCGCCTTCAGCGGTGACAGCCTCCAGCTCTACGACGACTTGCAAGGCCATTCCGAACTCATGCTGCCCGCTTCCTCGGTACGGTACCGTTTCCAGGACGGCTGGGCACTCTGGCTGAACGGCAGGCGCATCAGCGCCCCACCCGCGAGCTGAAGGCGATCCTACTGCACCGTGGGGATCATCCCGCGGATGCCCATGTCCGTAACGGCTTCACCAGTGTTCGGCTCCCACACGTTGTCCCCATCGGATTCGATCCATTCGAAGCTCCGGTCAGTGCTCAACGAAACCTCGATCACCACATCGGACGTTTCGTTCCCGGTAATGATCAGGGGCGCCGGAAAGGCACCTGTTACCACGCAGGACCCGGCGGGGATCGGCGAAGTACCATTGATCGGATTGGGCACAGTGGTGGCCCCGGGAGGAGCCTGGCCCGATTGGACAGGAAAAGGAAGGTCATTCACCTCGAAGGCCCAGTACCCTTGAAGCTTGTCATCATTCACGGTTACGATGCTGTCGCGGACGACATAGGAGCCGATGTAGGTATTGTAGCCGATGAAGGACGCGATGGTGCCGATGAGGTTCTGGCTGCCGTAGCGGAACTTCACCGTGTAGTTCTGGAAGGCCAGCGAGACGCGCAACCATTCATATGTCCCCGGAGAAAGATCGGCGAGCGGGATGTTCAGGAATTCGCCGCCCTGCGACACCTCCAGGCTCTGGTCGTGGTCAATGGCCATGGTTCCCCCTTGATCGGTTTCCGTCGCATGGTAGACCACGTCACCGTTCAATAGCGGGGTGAGCGCATCCGGGGCGAACTCCACATAATGGGCGCTCATGCGATTGAACACCGGACTCTGGACACCATGGTTCGACGGCACCGCGGCCGGGTTGCCGAAGTTGTCCAAGCGCACCTGCGTGCTATCGAACTTGAACTTCAGGACCAAGCGCGGACCAGTGGAGGGTTCTGGAGTGGGGTCCTCCGGATCACTGTCTTTTGTACATGAAAGCAGGACGAAAGCGGATAGAAGCAGGAAAAGGAAGGGACGTTCCATGGATCGGGGTATGCTCCGCAAAGGAACACCATGGACAACCAAGGGGGCAGCACGCGCGTCGACCTTGTCGAACCCCTGAGGAACCCTACTTTCACGGACCATGGAAACACGAAAGTCACCCTTTACATCGCGTTTGCTGCCCTTTTGGTCCTGTTTTGTTCTGTGTTTCGGGCTGATCCAGGAATCGTCGGCCTCGCACTTGGTAGGGGGCGATGTGGGCTACGAATACATCGGCGAAGTGGTGCCGGGTAGCGGCATGTACCGCTACAAGCTGAAAATGCGGATGTACTTGAACTGCGGCCCAAGCTCGAATTGGCCACAGATGAGCCTCTGGCTTCAAGGCGCGGGCAATCCATTGAAAGTCGGGGTCTATATCGAGGATCCGGCGAACCCTGGCGCGACCAAGCAGCGGTATACGATCGCGAATGTCTTCATGACCTCTTACAGCGTCATCACGCCGGATATTCCGGACAGTTGCATCATCGGTGATGGGCAATGTGTGGAGGAAAGCCTGTTCGAGGGCGAGGTGGACGTACCTGCCAGTGCGGGGGGGTATCACCTGTATTTCCAAGGGTACTCGCGCAATGCGGGCATTTTGAACCTGAACGATCCGGGCAATGCGGGTTTCGGTATCTATTCATTCATCCCCCCAACGGCCATCGTGAACTCCTCCCCCGTGTTCTCGGGTGTTCCGGTACCTTTTATCTGTGTGGATGAGACCAGTACCTTTTCCAATGCGGCGAGTGACATCGATGGCGATTCCCTGGTCTTCTCTTTCGAGGCGCCATTCGATTCCCAGGAGGACATCGCGGGCATCGCCGATCCACCGCTTGTGTTGGACTGGCCTATCGCCCAGGTGATCTACGCGACCACTGACTACTTCCCGCTGCAGCCGTTCGGTCCGGCCGGTACAGCGACGATCGACCCGATCACAGGCGCTTCGGAATACTCGGCCCCACTGATCGGAAACTGGGCGGTCGCAGTGGAAGTGCGGGAGTACCGGAACGGCCAACTCATCGGACGGATCAAGAGCGACATGCAGTTGCTAAGTCTGCCCTGCACGAACAATGACGCACCGGTACCGTCGGGCGGCTCGTTGGTTACGGCGTATGAGGTGAATGCGGGCGATACGCTCTGTTTCCCGCTTTCCTTCGTGGATGCGGATGGGGACATCATCCACCTGGATGCGAACGGGATCATTTTTGATGGCAACCTTTTCAATCCGCCCGCAACGATCACCGGTGACCTGTTGGGCGATAGCACACTGACCACGGGCTTCTGCTGGCCGACCATCTGCGATCAGGGTCGCCCTGAACCCTACAGCTTCACCCTCGTCGCCTATGACGAAGCCTGTCCGCCCGGCCTCTTTTCAGCGACCATCACGGTGGATGTGATCCCAGCGGCCGAGCAGTTGGTGATCAGCGGCCCGCCGATCGCGTGCGCGGGCCAGTCGGTGGAAACGTACTGCGCAGAAAGCGGTGGTGGAGAAGGCTTCGTTTGGAATATCACAGGCGGCAACGTTACCTCCCCTACCGACCAGCCGTGCTTAACAGTTGCTTGGGACAACCCCGGAGTAGGTACCGTTGGGGTTACCAGCAACGTGGGTGATTGTTTGTTCAGCAGCGAGACGAACGTGAACATTGTGGAACCTCCGAACGCGCTGTTCATGGTGGACCTGGACACTACCTGCACGGGCATCCAGGCCACAGCCCTGAATTCCTCCGCGCCGGGCACGGCCGCGCAGTGGGTATACAACGGCCAATTCCTGAACGCCGGCCAACAGACCAGCTTCGATCTGCCCTTCAATGGAAGCGGCACTCTGGCCCTCACTGTAACGGACCAGTACGGCTGCACGGACCAGAGTGAACAGATCTTCAGCGTTGCCCCGTACGCGGAGGTGGTGGACTTCGCGATCCCCAACGTCTTTTCCCCCAACGGCGACGGCAAGAACGACTACTTCAAACTGATCACCTCCCAGAGTTTGAACGACTGCTACAAGGTGCAGATCTTCGATCGATGGGGCAAGGAGGTCTTCACTAGCGCTGGTCAGAACATCCTGTGGAACGGCAACCGCGATGGGGGCAACAAGGCCGCTGACGGGGTCTACTACTACATCGTTACCGTGGATCAGGAGACCTTCCATGGCCATGTGAGCCTGATGCGTTGACCCTTGAATTATCTGGTGAACGAGGCGCACCCGATCGGTGCGCCTCGTTCAATTCAAGCGTCCGTGAAAATATCCGGGGTCGTATGCACGCATAACATTACGCGCGTAACTTGCGTCCGAACCGGGACGCATGAGACCTGAAGAGACGATCGACCACCCGATACGCTGGGCGTGGCACCGCATCGCGCGGCGCTACAACGCGGAAGCCGCCAAACACGGCGGCACCATGAGCATCGGCTACGTGCTGCTGAGTATCGATCCGGAAGGAACACCGAGCACGAAGCTGGGACCCAAAATGGGCATGGAACCACGAAGCCTCGTGCGCACCTTGCAGGCCATGGAGGATGAAGGATTGGTGCGCCGGGTCGCGGACAAGAGCGACAAGCGCATCGTGCGCATCCACCTGACTGTGAAAGGGAAAGCCAAACGCGAAGTGAGCAAGGAAACGGTGATACGTTTCAACACGGCGGTGCGGGAGAACATCTCCCCTACGCAGCTTGCCACCTTCCACCAAGTGATGAACAAGATCAATGCGCTCCTGGAGAGCGACGAACATTTCAAATGACCATGGCCAACAGACAGATCAAAAAAGTCGCCGTCCTCGGATCCGGCGTCATGGGCAGCCGCATCGCTTGCCACTTCGCCAACGTGGGTGCCGAAGTGCTCCTCTTGGACATTGTTCCGAAAGAAGCCACCGAAAGCAAAGTGCCCGCCGAGCGCAACAAGATCGTCAACGACGCACTCGCCTTCGCGCTGAAGAGCAACCCCTCGCCCATCTACGACAAGAAGTTCGCCAACCGGATCAAGACCGGGAACTTCACCGACGACCTGCCGAAGATCAAGGACTGCGATTGGGTGATCGAAGTGGTGGTGGAACGGCTGGACATCAAGCAGCAGGTGTATGCCAACGTGGAGAAGTACCGCACGCCCGGAACGCTGATCACCAGCAACACCAGCGGTATCCCGATCCACGCGCTGCTCGAAGGCCGTAGCGACGATTTCGCCAAGCACTTCCACGGCACGCACTTCTTCAATCCGCCGCGCTACCTGCCGCTGCTGGAGCTGATCCCCAGCCCGAAGACGGATCCCGCGGTGATCGCCTTCCTGGAACAGTACGGCCGTCGCGTGCTGGGCAAGGTCACCGTGCTCGCCAAGGACACGCCTGCCTTCGTCGCCAACCGCATCGGCGTGTTCGGCATCATGGACATCTTCCACCTCATCAACGACATGGGGCTGAGCGTGGAGGAAGTGGATCGCCTCACCGGACCTGTGATCGGTCACCCGAAGAGCGCGACGTTCCGCACGGCTGATGTGGTGGGTTTGGACACTTTGGTGAACGTCGCGAAAGGCGTACACGACAACTGCCCGAACGACGAGCGCAACAGCCTCTTCGCCATTCCGGAATACCTGCAGAAGATGGTGGAGAAGGGCATGCTCGGCAGCAAGACCGGCAAAGGCTTCTTCTTCAAGGATCGCACATCACCCAAAGGCGACATCCTCTCGCTCGACCTGAAAACGCTGGAGTACAAACCGCAGGTGAAACCCAAGTTCGCGACGCTGGACGCCGCGAAGAAGGTGGACGATCTGCGTGAACGAACGAAGCTGGTATACCACGGAACGGACAAGGCCGGTGAGTTCTACCGCCGTTCGTTCCAAGCGATGTTCGCATACGTGAGCAACCGCATCCCAGAGATCAGCGACGAGCTCTACCGCATCGACGATGGCATGCGCGCGGGCTTCGGCTGGGAGATCGGTCCGTTCGAAACGTGGGAGGCGATCGGCGTGAAGGAAGTGCTCGCCGACATGGACGCTTCGACTTCGCTCAGCGCAGGTAACAAGGTGGCGCAATGGGTGCGTGACTTCGTGGCCGCAGGCAACAC
>JANOPI010000333.1:0-19125 GCA_031421755.1 Flavobacteriales bacterium
CAGACTCTTTCTGCTGTTGCCATGCGCCATCTGCTTTCTTTCCTTGCCATCGCGGCCTTCACTTCATTGAGCGCCCAACCGGGTGCGTTGGATCCGACGTTCGGTTCCGGGGATATCGGCATCGGGATCACCCCGGGGGCGAACAATACCATCCTGTGTCATGCCGTACAACCCGATGGGCGGATCATCATTGGCGGGCGCTTCACTTCGTACGACGGTATCGCACGGAATCGAATCGTACGGCTCAACATGAACGGCAGCATCGATCCGACCTTTGATGTCGGCTCCGGCACCGATCAGGAAATACGGGCACTGTCCCTTCAGCCTGACGGTAAGGTCCTCATTGGAGGACTTTTCAGCAACTACAACGGGAATGGTCGCAGTTGCATTGCCCGTTTGAACGCGGATGGCAGCCTGGATGCTACGTTCAACCCAGGTGCAGGCGTCCAGAACTCGGGAAGTGATCCGGAGGTAAAATCGATCGCGCTGCAGCCGGACGGCAAAGCCATTATTGGCGGTCTATTCAGCAGTTACAATGGTGTATCCCGTGGTTCCATCGCGCGACTGAATGTGAACGGTAGCCTGGATACCGGGTTTAATCCAGGGTCGGGGGTTCTTGGCTTCGTGAATTCCGTTATCGTGCAGGCCGATGGCAAAATCGTTATCGCGGGTTTGTTCACCACCTACAACGGCACAACAAGAAGGAGCATCGCACGGTTGAACGTGAATGGGAGCCTGGACACGGGTTTCAATCCCGGAACCGGCACGAGCACACAGATCAACAGCATCGTGCTCCAGCCAGACGGCAAGGTCGTGATCGGCGGGGGCTTTGCGTCATACAATGGCATAGCACGGAACGGGATCGCCCGTGTGAACGGGAACGGAAGTTTAGACCTCAGTTTCGACCCCGGCTCCGGTGCGGACAACATGGTTTGGGCGGTAGGCCTGAATACAGATGGTGACATATTCGTTGGCGGGTGGTTCGCGAGCATGAATGGTGTTGGTCGCGATGGGATCGCGCGGTTGAACCCGGATGGTACCCTGGACGCCGCTTTCGATCCCTCAACAGGAGCGGGCGATGGAGTTTACACCATCACCGCAGCGACCAGTGGTTCGCTGCTGATCTCTGGCGCTTTCACCACCTATGCGGGCACGGGCCGATCCCACATCGCTCGGTTGAACATGGATGGCAGCTTGGACCCCGGCACTGGCACCGACGGCGTTATCCGAAGAATGACGATCCAATCCGATGGGAAGATCATCGTCGGAGGCGATTTCACCAGCTACCGCGGTACTGCATGCAATCGTATCGCCCGGCTGGAACCGGACGGCACTTTGGACAACGGCTTCAACCCCGGGATCGGGGCGAATGAACCGGTCCATTCCCTCGCCACGCAGCCTGACGGAAAGATCCTGATCGGGGGTTACTTCACCAATTACAATGGAACAGCGCGTAACCGCATTGCCCGGTTGAACGCCGATGGCAGCTTGGACGGGAGTTTCAACCCCGGAACCGGGTCTAATGATGGTGTCTTCACCATTCTTGTACAGCCTGACGGGAAGATCCTGCTCGGTGGCAGTTTCGTCACCATCAATGGCACCGTACGCAACGGGATCACCCGCCTCAACGCCGATGGAAGTTTGGACGCGGGTTTCAACCCTGGTTCCGGGGCGAACAGCAGTGTCAATTGTATGGCGCTCCTCCCCGACGGAAAGATCTTGATCGGAGGGAATTTCGCCGTTTACAACGGAGCACTTCGCAACGGGATCGCGCGGCTGAACGCCGATGGCAGCTTGGACACTGGTTTCGATCCGGGAACCGCAGCGAGCAACAACGTCAGAGCCCTCGTAGTGCAGCCCGACCAGAAGATCATCATCGGGGGCGAATTCACCGGGTACAACGGCACTGCGCGCAACCGTATCGCACGACTGAATGCCGATGCCAGCTTGGACACCGGTTTTGATCCGGGGACAGGCGCGAGCAATACGGTCAGATCCATTGCCTTGCAGCCTGACCAGAAAGTGCTGATCGGGGGCGAGTTCACGAGCTACAATGGCATCGCACGCAACAGGATCGCGCGGCTGAATGCCGATGGCAGCTTGGATACCGGGTTCGATCCGGGTACGGGTGCGAGCAACATGGTGCGCACCCTTGCCGTGCAACTCGACCAGAAGGTCATGGCCGGTGGCGAATTCACCAGCTACGATGGCGTTGCACGGAACTATATCGTGCGCATCCTAAACGGCGGAGGTGATGCGGATGGCGATGGGATCCCCGACGCCACGGACAACTGCGTGAACAACATGAACCCCGGCCAGGTGGATACAGATGAGGACGGAGAGGGTGATGTCTGCGATACGGACGACGATGATGACGGGCTCTCCGATACCGCTGAATCAGCTTGCGGATCAGACCCGCTGAACGCCGCTAGCACCTGCGAGATCTGTGATGGACTGGACAACGATCTGGATACGACCATCGATGAAGGCTTCCCGGACATGGATGGCGATGGATATGCCGTTTGCAATGGGGATTGCGACGACAACAACGCCGCCGTACATCCGAACGCGACGGAACTATGCGATGGCATCGACAACGATTGCGACGGGGTGGTGGATCCACGCGTAGCCCTTCATTTTGATGGAGTAGATGACGCTGTGGTCATGCTCCAAGCAGGTGTCTACAATCAAGAGATATTTACAGTTGAGATGTGGGTGAGGCCTGGGAGTGTACAGGCTGCCAATGCATCCATTGTCAACTGGGAACATTATTTGAACGAGAATCTCAGGTGGGGCTGCCATCAGGATGGCAGCAACACGAACGTGTACAAGTGGGTGATGGCCACGCCGGAACTTCCAGAACTGCAGTTCAGCCTTCAGTCCGATCAATGGCAGCACCTGGCCTTGGTTAAATCCGCTACGACAGCATCGGTGCTGTTGAATGGACAGGTGGTCAGTACAGCGTCTGCCACCGGCCCAATCAACAACAATGGCAATATCGGCTATGAAGCGCTGCTTTTGGCCCAAACTCCTGCAGGGGTCGGGCAGTCCTGGAGCGGAAGTATGGACGAGGTCCGCTACTGGTCCACAGCGCGGTCGCAGGCAGAGGTTCTCTCGGACATGACCACCGCCACGTATCCCATTGGCCATCCGGGCCTGGTGTCGAATCTGCTGATGAACGACGGCATTCCCAATGGAAACAACACCGGTGGTATTGGTGGTTGCGCCGATGCCTCTGGGAACAACAACTACGGTGTGCCCGTGGGGTTCGCGCTTATCGGCACCAGTTCCAATTTTGTCGGCGAGTGCAGCGATCAGGACGGCGATGGCATTCAAGATGTGGACGATAATTGCCCAACGGTACCGGGGCAGATCGGCGCCTCATGCGACGATGGCAACACTTCGACCGCCAACGATCATATCCAAGCGGATTGCGTTTGTAGAGGAACCGAGTTCGCTTGCCCGGGTTCGGAAGTACTTTTCACGACCGGCGCAGACTGGTCGAATGAACTGTATCCCAACCCGAACAACTGTGGGTTTCCGTTCTGGGTGTTCCACGGCGTCGCAACCCCATCGATCTGGGGAGACCAATATCCTGTCGCGGAGGTCGCCAAGGTTTTCGCATGGGACATCAGTTCACCCGAACGTGTTTGGCTGACAGGACTTATCGACGATGATGCAACGATCAACTTGAACGGCACGCCGGTCTACAGCAGCTCAAATTGCTTCGCTGAGTACCTTCCCGACATCGACATCACCGACCTCCTGCTGAACGGTAACAATACGATCACGGTATCGGCGACTGACTGTGGTGGATGCGCGACCATCAGTTTGTTGGTGTATTCCACGGACTGCCCCATCGATTGCAACGGCCTGCTGAACGGCCCTGCGCTACCGGGTACCCCTTGTGATGATGGCGACCCGAATACCGCAGATGACCAGCTACAAGCTGATTGTACCTGTGCCGGACTTGCCGTCGGATGTGCCAACGCCCAAGTGATCCTGACCTCAGGACCGGATTGGACCGGCAGCGTGTTCCCTTCGCCTTACAACTGTGGATTTGTCTACGGCACGTTGCAAGGAGTATCCGTACCACTCATCTGGAGTACGACCTATCCGGTCGGCACAGTATCAAGGTCGTTCGCGTGGAATACAACAGACCCCGACCGCGTCTGGCTGGCCGCCATCGCTGATGATGACTTCACCTGCTACGTCAATGGCGTTCTCGTGTACGCGGATCAGAATTGTGCGGCCGGTGCTGCCGAGACATACTGGGACATCACCGACATGTTGGTGTCCGGACCTAATACGGTCACGATCGAAGCCACTGACTGCGGCGGGTGTGCGGCGCTCGGTGCTCTGGTGTATTCGACGAACTGTCCGATCGATTGCAACGGTCTGTTGAACGGGCCTGCACTACCCGGAACCCCGTGCGACGATGGCGACCCGGAAACGGTCACCGATGCATACGATACCGGTTGCGCTTGTATAGGCACAACGGCTAATTTGACGGTGAACGCGCGTGTGTTCCTCGAAGGCTCGTACAGCAGCACAACCGGCTTGATGGGTGATGTCTTGCGGATGCTGCCGACCTTCCCGCTCACCGAACCCTACGCTGCTTTGGGCTACGTGCATACCGGCGGTGGAGGAGGTGAAAGTGTGGAACCTGCCGTGCTGGCCACCACCGGCAACGACGCCATCGTGGATTGGGTCCTGTTGGAACTGCGTGACCCCGCGCTCCCCGGAACGATCCTCGCCAGCCGCAGCGTACTGGTGCAGAGTGATGGCGACGTGGTGGACCTTGATGGCTCATCATCAGTGGCCTTTCCGATCGCTCCCGGCAACTACCACGTGGCCATCCGCCACCGCAACCACTTGGGCTGCATGTCGCTGAACCCAGGAAGCTTGAGCGGGACACCGGTCACCGTTGACTTCACCACGCTGGCCACAGCAACCTACGGCACAAACGCGCGTAAGGCCTCGGCCGGGGCCATTCCCGTGCAACTGCTCTGGGCCGGCGACGTCACCTTCAACGGCCAGATCAAATACACCGGATCCGGTAACGACCGGGACCCCGTGCTCACCACCGTGGGCAGCACCACCCCGAACAACACGATCCTGAACACCTACAGCACGCGCGACGTGAACATGAACGGGCAGGTGAAGTACACGGGGACGGCCAATGACCGGGATCCCATTTTGGTTAATGTCGGTAGTACGACTCCTAACAACGTCAGAACACAACAACTCCCCTGATGACTCGGCTCTGCTCTTCCCCGGAGAGGGGCTGGGGGTGAGGTGTGAACGTGGGCAGTACCACCCCCAACAACGAACGGCTTCAGCAGCTTCCGTAGCCGCAACTTCTTTCGGTCATCCGCACCAAGAAGGGTTCCGCGAACACAGGAACCCTTCTTCATTCCCTTCCCGCCTACTTCCGAGGTACCGCTTCAGTGGTTCGCTCCTTCCGGTCGCTTTCTTCTTTTTTTGCCGGTGCCATCTCCTCGGCCTCTTCATCCGGTTCCAGCAGCACACCGGCCTTCTTGCCTGCCATGCCTACGGGGTCGTATTCATTCGCGTCCTTCTGCTCATCATCATATGCGGATGGGGTACGGTTCTGATCAGCGGGTGGAACGGTGCCGTGTTTCTGCGGGGCGGGTCTGGTATCACGCGGGTTGGCCATGGGAAAAGTGTTTCGGTGATGGCAACAAACCAAGGACCACGATCCGGTGGGGTCGGGCGGCGGGATCGGCATGGCCTCTGCGCACCCGGCGGCATGGAGTAGCATGAATACCAGATCCGTCCGCATGTTGACGGGAGTTGGCTCGCTGTGAAGCACCATAGCCGCGTTGCGGTGCGTGCGCGGACGTTTGAAGAAGTGGTGCGGCGCACCGTGGAGATCGCGCGGCGGTGGCACGCATCGGTGGTATTGTGCAAGAGGAACGGCGGCGTGGAGCCGATCTTCATCGGCACTTGAAACTGAGGCACGGGTTTCCCAGCGTAGCTGTCGGCCGTAGATGATCCGCACAGTTCAGCCGAGCACCTCTGCGGTGCTCGGGTTATCAACCAAATGATGACCCTGGGCTGGGTCACACGTCCCACCTGCAGCAGGGCTTGGCATGGCGGATAAGGGAGGCATATCTGTGGCGGTGATCGAACCGGTGGAGGTGGTCCGATCCGGGCTGGAGCATCTATTGAAGCTGTCGGAGGGCTTTACACAGGTTTTCAGCGAACCGAGTGTGGAGGCCTTTCTGGCTTGGGAGCAACAGGGAGCGACGATCCTGATCATGCACCACCCGTTGGAGGGGGAGAACGGGTGCGGACTCGCGCTTGTGCATGCGCACTTCGAGCACTTGCGCATACTGGCTTTCGCGTACAAGGCCTCCCCCGCGGGCATGCGGTGCGCCGCGCGCTCAGGCGCCTGTGGGTATTTGCCAATGACCGCCAGTTCCAAGGAGACCACGGCGGCTTTGGATGATGTGCGCAAGCGAGGTCATTCCTTTTATGCGCCGTTCCTCATTACCTGTGTGGGCGGCACGGTAGAGCTGCCGGGTTTGCCCCTGTTCGACCTCACCGAGCAGCAGATGGCGATACTCCGTTTGTTGTCCGACCCGGAGGAATACAGCAATCACCAGATAGGCGACAAGCTGGACCTGGCCGTCTCCACCGTGGAGACCTACCGGAAGCATATCCTGAAGGCGTTGGGGGTTCGCAGCAGTATCGCTGCCGTGGTGAAAGCCATCGGACTGGGCTTGATCGACCTGCCCGAACCGAAGAAGTAGCAAGGCACAGGTGTAGCTGTGCGTTCATCGGTCAGCAGGCACGCTGGCGTGGTCGTGTACCTTCTATCCATGATCATGTCCCGAACTGGCGCACATGCGCCCGCGCCGAACATGAGCGAGCGGTTCGGCACCATGATCAAGTCCGCGCTGGAAGTGGTTGGCGGCCCCCGCCCCGTGATCATCATCGCATGGGGGCCGATCAGGTCACTGGCCGAGGTGGTGTTGGGGGTGGGCCGCAACCTCGCACACGTTCGGCCCTGGATCATGCACGTTGCGCGGATGATCACGGGCGCTGGGGAGCGGATCATGCGCGTTCGGTACCTGAACAGGTGCGCCATGCCCGCGAGCGTCGCCGGTGCGTGCGCACTGATGGAGCGGCCGTTCGGGATCAGGTCGGTCGCACGCACGATCATAAGCGCCACGAACCAGCGCGCTGCCCTGTGGAAGATGACCATACACGTTCGCTCCATGCCCGTGTATCCTGCGCGCATCATCCTTGGCGCAAGGCGCTGAATGATGTACCGATAGCACGTGATCGTTTGCGCGCCATGCGCGGCCAGCTCCACAGCACGAACGGTGATGCACGGTACCCGCCCGATCGTCCGCCGCAGGGAAACACCAGCATCGGCGGGCCTTCCACGCATGTAGTCCCCGCATGGGGACAGGTGTTCTACCCCCAAAGAGGGACGAACGGCCGGGCGGGCATCGCCGTTCAAACACCGTGTCCGGACTTAACCGGCACACCAAAAAACAGTCGGTCATGGAAAATCTCACGGTCAAGTTGGGTTACACGAACCTCACCCCCGCAGCCTTGGTGGAAAAAGGACGCAACCATGTGGAGAAGCTTACGGGCAACGTGAATTTCACGCTACCGGTCAGTTTCCTCCCCGCCCTTTCCGCCGCGTGCGACGGGTTGGAAGCGGCGAACTTCCTGGTGCTTTCCAATGGAGGGCGTTCGGATACGTTACTGCGCAACGAGCGCAAGGCGGACCTGAAGCTGCTGATCAAGGAAGCGGCGGGCTACGTGCAGGCGCAGTGCACGGCGGATGTGGAAAAGGTGAACAGCGCGGGCTTCGACATACGGAAGCAACGCGAGCCGGCGGACATTCCGATCGCTCCGGAAGATGTGCGCGCCGACGCCACCACGTTGCCGGGCCAGCTGAGGGTGCGGTGGGACGGGGTGCGCAGCCGCATCTACTACCAGATGTGGGTGAACATGGGCGACCCCACGCTAGGGGAAGGGTGGACCTTGCTGGTGCAGACCAGCCGCAACAGCCACCTGGTAACCGGCCTGCTGCCGGGCAAGATGTACAGCTACCGCGTGAACGCCGTGACCACGGCGGGCGCCGGACCGCTGAGCGACTACACTTCGGCGAAGGCCGCTTGATCCACACCGCTGCTCGTGCCCCGCTGCCGACCCTCGGCATGCGGGGCCAGGGCAGTGGAAAGGTGCTGATGCCCGACCACTAAAACACACGCACCATGCAACTGCCGAACACGTCCATGCGTGCACCCTCCGCACCACCGAGCACCTTGCGCCTGGTACACGGCAGCTCCCGTTCCCAGGGGATCCACACCCCGCAGCTGCCCCGGGATATGCGCGATCCGCGCCCCTCCCACTTCGAACTGGACTACCTGAACTGGAACTACGGCGACCCCTTGCGTCGCAGCCCCCGAGCCGCCGCTGCGCACACCGTGAACAACGCGGAAGAAGTGCGCCACAGCGCGCGGTGTGGTTATGCCGCGTGCGGAGGCACCTTCGCCGCCACAGCGGTGCGCGCATGGGCGGTGGATGGTCCCGAACCCACCGCCCGCTGCCCGTTCTGGCGGTCGGATACCCTGCTCGCCGACGCATCCGGTTATCCACGTTCGACGGAATTCCGCGCCGCCCTCCACGATGCGTGTGGGTAACGCGCCGCACCACCCACACCCCCGAAAGACCCCGCCCATGCGGGGCTTTTTCATGCCCTGATCCGTACACCCAACGCACGGAACGATCGCCGTACGGAGACACCTGCGAAGGGTTGCCTCCGAAAGTTATGCACCTTTTCGGGGTGAATAGTTGCTTCCTGTTTTTCAACCGCGTAAGCTTGCTCACCCGAAAACCTGACCGGTCCCTGCCGGTTGCTCTTCTTATTGGTCCGATCCCGTGCTTGAAGGAAATCGCATCTTGATCATTGGCCCTGCGCCCTCCCTGAGGAACGCCCTGAGGCTTCACCATATTCTGTGCTGCCAGACCGCCCCGTGGCCGTCTTACCAACGGCGATAGCCCGCTCAGCTGTCAACCCCCCTTTTCACAAGCAACCAAACCAAAAACCTCAACCATGAATTGTCGACCCTACTCGACACCAAACCCACGGCGAACGTGGGGATGGCTAAAGGCTGGTCTGTTCAGCGCCGCTGTGGCGCTGTTCGGCTCGGCGCAGGCGCAGGTGGATGTGACGGCGACAGCGGGAACGCTGAGCCAGTCCTACACTACCATGCAAGCGGCCTTCAACGCGGTAAACCTGGGCACCCACCAAGGTGTGATCACGATCGGTCTCAGTGGGAATACCACAGAGACCGCGTCAGCCGTACTGAACAGCGGTGCTGTTGCACCGGCCGCATGGACCTCGATGTCCATCACGCCAACAGGTAGCGCACGGATCATCGAAGGTTCCATCGCTGGTGCAGTAGTGAAGTTGAACGGTGCCGACAACGTGACCATCGATGGTCGCATCGCTGGCAGCGGTCGCAACTTGACGATCCGTAACAACAGCACGGCTAGCACTACCGCAGCGGTATGGCTGGCGAGCGTAGCGGCACTCAATGGTTGCACGGGCAACACGGTTCGCAATTGCGAGATCGCTTGCGGAGCCACCCAGAACACGTCGACCAGTACGACGTGGGGTATCATCATGAACGGCACCACGATCAGCAACACCTCCAATGGTGTCGATCACGCCAACAATACCTTCCAAGAGAACCGGATCATCCGGTGCCGCAGCGGTATCGTTACCCGCGGAACGGCTGCTGGTCCTCGGAACCAGAACATCCAGGTGATCGACAACATCATCGGGCCCACCTCGTTCGGTGCGGACCAGATCGGCGTTCTCGGTATCGGCATGCAAGCTGACGATAACAGCACGGTACGCGGCAATACGGTCCAGTACGTTGGCGGACCTTTTGCCAACACAACGGCCGGTGCGGATCGCGTAGGTATCGGAATTGGCAACATAGCATGGTCCTCTACAACGACCACTACGCTCACCTCTACGGGTTATACGGTAACCCGCAACCTGATTCACGACATCATCGAGGAGCGCACCTTCTCCGCCGCTGGGATGCTCTTGGGCACCACAAACGGCGGACTGGCTACAAACAACATCGTGTGTAGCAACATGATCTACAATGTGAAGGCCAACGGCACTGCGGGCGATGCGGTTGTCGGAATAGGCATTTCCGGTGGTCATACTGACCAAGTGGTGTACAACTCCATCCGCATGACCGGTGATGTGGACCCCGACCCGCTTGCAACAGCGACCAGCGTTTTCGGAGCAGGTATCCGTATCACGAATATCGCTGCGACGCACACGAACCTTACGCTGAAGAACAACATCGTCTATCTGGACCTCTTCTCATCTAGCGCACCCGCCGTCCGCTACTACTGCGCCAGCGGCACAGCTGCGGCATACACTTGGGGCACGGGTGGTGCGAACAACAACGACTACTACTACAACACGGGCAACACCCAGTGCCAGACCGGCGGTCTTGCTACCGTCTCAGGCGGAACAGCGACCACGCAGTTCCTCACGTTGGCGAACTGGCAGACGGCCTACACGAACCCTGGTGCTCAGGATGGAGCTTCGATCCAAGCGGATCCCGGTTTCCTTTCGGCTACCGACCTGCACATCAACTTGGGCAGTACGGCGGTGAACAACGTAGGTACCACCAGCGGTGTTACCTGCGCGATCGACTACGATAACGATGCCCGCAGCGGTACGCCGGACATCGGGGCGGATGAGTACTCCCCACTGGTTTGCGCTGGCGCTGCCGGTGGAACGATCAGCCCTGCTACGGCCTCCGGTTGTAGCGGCACAACGAAGACGATGAGCACCACCGGCTCTGAAGTGGGAGCTGGCGTAACTTACCAGTGGGAAATTTCCGCCACTGGTGGAGGAATCGGCTTCAGTGACGTTGTTGGTGGCACAGGCGCTACCACGGTTTCCTACACTACCGCCGCGTTGACGGTCGGCACCTACTACTACCGTTTGCGCGTAACCTGCTCAAACGGTCCGGTAACAGGCTACTCGAACGAGTTGACCTTGACGGTGAACCCGACCCCAACGGCGAGCGCGGGCAGCAACAGCCCTGTTTGTGTTGGTTCACCTTTGAACCTCACGGGCACCACGGACATCGGCACCAGCTACAGTTGGACCGGTCCGCTCTCGTACAGCAACGCAACTCAGAGTCCAACGGTTTCCGCCAGTGCAACACTGGCCATGGCCGGCAGCTACATTTTCACGGCTACGTTGAACGGTTGCGCAAGCGCTCCTTCGGTCACGTCTGTGCAAGTAGTAGCGAGTCCGCTATTGACCTCTACGACCGCCACTCCGAACCCGACCTGCTTCAACGGCAACTCGCAATTGCAGGTGAATGAATCGACGGCGTTCAAGGTGTCTTCGGGTTCCTTGGATCCTATGGCCGGGGCGGCCACATTGCTCACTACCGGTAATGATGATACTCCGACGGCGGCTTCGAGCCCGATCGGTTTCTCGTTCATCTTCAACGGGACCCCTTACACGGATTTCTCGGTTTCGCCTGACGGTTGGATCAAACTGGGTGCTGCCGCTGCGGTGGGCGAATTCACCAACGTGCTCACGTCCGTCACCAACATTCCGAGGATCGCTCCCTACTGGGATGATATGGCCACAGGTACCACGGGTAACGTGAGGTCTGTTGTTACCGGTATCGCCCCGAACCGCATCCTGAAGGTGCAATGGTTCGTGACGATCCCGCGCAACACGGTAGGCCCTGCGAACTCGACCTTCCAAGCTTGGTTGTACGAGAACGGAGGTCAGATCGACTTCCGCTATGGTGCGATGGGCCCGGGTGCGATGAGCGCTTCCGTAGGTACCACAACCAGCGCTACGGTGTTCCGCAGCGTGACCATCAGCTCGGGCACCCTGAGCACGGTAACGGCGAACAATGCGAACGCGGGTCAGCCCGGCTCTGGTCTGTCGTATTCCTTCGACTTCCCGTTGAGCAGCTACCTCTGGAGTCCTGGGACTTTCCTGAGCTCCACCACCATCGCCAACCCCTTGGCGACCTTGGTGAACGCGGCGAGCACGGCCTACACGGTTACCGCTACCAACGCGGACAACTGCACCGCGATAGGCACGGTAACGCTGACGACCACGGCCCCGATCACGGCGGCTACGATCACCGGCAACTTGGGCTTCTGCACGGGTCTGAGCACCACCCTGACGGCGGTACCGACCGACGGCGCTGGTCCTTACACGTACCTGTGGGCACCCGGTGGTCAGACCACCGCTGCCATCAACGTTACCGTTGCGGGCACCTATAGCGCCCAAGTAACGGATGCCTGTGGCGGCTCTGTGAACACCGGCAACGTGAGCGTTGTGGAGAACGCATTGCCCATTGTGGCGGTTGCTCCAACCAGCAGCAACTACTGCACGGGTTCACCCGCTATCGCGCTGAGCGCATCGGGTGCGAGCACCTACGCTTGGTTGCCCGCTGCGGGTCTTGACGCCACCAACGTGGCGAACGTGAACGCCAGTCCTTCCGCAACCACCACCTATACGGTAACGGGTACGGACGGCAACGGCTGCATAAACACGGCTACCAGCGCCATCACGGTACTGGGCGCTACGCCAGTGATCTTGAGCACGACCTCGGTAAGCCCGATCTGCCCCGGCAGCACCTCGCAGTTGCAGGTGAACCTGGCAGGGCCTTCGGCTTACTGCACGGCTTCTGCGACCACCACGAGCTGCGCGGGTGATGAGTTCCTCAGCAACGTGACGTTCGGCACCATCAACAACAATTCCGGTTGTACATACGGCACCCCGAATTTCAGCTACAACGATTTCACCGCGCAATCCAACCCGGTGACCGCTGGCAGTGCATTGAGCATAAGCGCTACGATCAGCAGCTTCTTCTCTGGAGACCAACTCGCGGCATTCTGCGACTGGAACCAGGATGGTGATTTCCTCGACGTAGATGAGTCGTTCCTACTCGGCTCTACTGTTGCCGGCGTGAACACATGGCCGGTGAACGTACCTGTTGGTGCCCTGAATGGCACTACGCGCATGCGGGTGCGCCTGAACTTCAACGCTGCACCCCCAGCCTGCGGCACCACCGCCTTCGGGGAAGTAGAGGACTACACGCTCATCGTATCCGGTGGCGCGAATGCCGCTACCTATGCTTGGACGCCCGCTGGCAACCTGAACGATGCGACGATCGCGAACCCTGTGGCCACCCTCAGCACGTCTGAGGCCTACACGGTAACCGTGACCAACGCGGCAGGTTGCACGGCCCTAGGCACCACGAGCGTAACGGTTGCCGGTCCGGTGGACGATGGCGACCCTTGCACGTTGGACGCTTGCTTGAACGGAGTGGTAAGCCACACGTTCCAAGATGCCGATGGTGACCTGATCTGCGACGCGAACGACCCATGCCCGAACTTGCCATTCCTCACGAACGGCGATCCGTGCGATGATGGGAACGTCTGCACCATCAGCGACGTGGTGGCCGGTTGCGTTTGCGCTGGAACATTCCAGGACACGGACGGAGACGGTACCTGCGACGCGAACGACAACTGCCCTCTGGTAGTTGGTCAGCAAGGTTCACCCTGCGACGATGGCAACCCATTGACGATCGCTGACCAGTTGAATGGCAGCTGCGTTTGCGTGGGCCAAGCAGTGGATTGTCTAGGTGTGCCCAACGGACCTGACGTTCCGGGCCAGCCTTGCAACGACAACAACGTGTGTACGATCAACGACACGTGGAGCAACCTGTGCGCATGTGTTGGCACGTTCCAAGACACCGATCTGGACGGCACGTGCGATGCGAACGACGGATGCCCCAACGATGCGAACAAGATCGCTCCGGGTATTTGCGGCTGCGGTGTAGCGGATACCGACACCGATGGTGACGGCTTGGCCAACTGCATCGACAACTGCCCGCTGGTCTCCGGTGTTCAAGGTTCAAGCTGCACGGACGGCAACCCTTGCACGATCAACGATGTGCTGGATGCGAACTGTGTTTGCGTAGGTACGCCTGATCCGGTAACGGCCGGTGTAACGGCAAGTGCCGCTACGTACTGCACGCCTGGTGCGGGTGTAACGCTGACCGCAACGGGCGGCGCTACCTACAGCTGGTCCCCTGCTGCCGGATTGAGCGCTGTAACGGGCAGCCCTGTGACCGCCACACCTGCGGTGGCTACCACCTACACGGTAACGGCCACGAACGGCGTTGGTTGCAGCGACACCGAGACGATCTCGGTGGGCGTAGGCACCACACCGGCTACCCCGGTGATGAGCGCGAACCCGGGCACGGTGTGCCCAGGCAGCAACAGCCAATTGGGCGCACAGATCGGCGCAGCGCCGAGCTACTGCGCGGCCACGGCCACTGCCACGGGTTGCTTCGGTGATGAATTCCTGAGCAATGTGGTGTTCGGCAGCATCAGCAACCCATCCGGTTGCACCTACGGCGCTCCGGACAATAGCTACAACAACTTCACGGCACAAAGCACCACGTTGGCTGCTGGTTCGCTCGGCAACGCGCTGACCGCTACCATCACGAACCTCTTCTCGGGTGACCAGATGCGCGTGTGGTTCGACTGGAACCAGGACGGCGACTTCACCGACCTGGGTGAGGAGTACCTGCCTACTGGCGCTGTTGCGGTCACGACGAATTTCTTGGTCGATGTACCTGCCGGTGCGGTGAACGGTAGCACCCGTATGCGTGTGCGCCTTACTTGGGTGGGAGTGATCCCGGCCTGCGGCTCAACGAGCTTCGGTGAGGTCGAAGACTACTCGGTGGTGGTAACCGGCGGCGTATCGTCTTGCGCACCTGGTATCACCTTCAGCTGGAGTCCTGCTACCTACCTGGACAACGCTGCGATCTGCAACCCGTTGGCCACCGCTGTGTTGGCGGCTACCACGTACACGGTAACGGCCACGAACGCATCCGGCTGTTTCAGCACGAACACCATCGCGGTGGCCGTGGAGACACTGGACACGGACGGCGACGGCACGGTGGATTGTGCTGACGGTTGCCCTGCCGATCCGAACAAGATCGCCCCTGGCCAGTGCGGCTGCGGTGTGGCTGACACGGATACGGACGGAGACCTCACGGCTGATTGCAACGACCTCTGCCCTGCAGATCCGCTGAAGACCGCTCCCGGCATCTGCGGCTGCGGTGTGAGCGACGTGGATACGGACACCGACGGCACGGCTGATTGCAACGATGGTTGCCCTACCGACCCGAACAAGATCGCTCCCGGCCAATGCGGCTGCGGTGTGGCTGATACGGACGGTGACCTCGACGGCATCGCTGACTGCATCGACAACTGCCCAGCGGTAGCTGGTGTTATCGGTACGCCTTGCGACGACGGCAACGGCGGCACGATCAACGATGTGCTGAACGGCCTCTGCGTATGCGAAGGCATCGTGCCAACGTGCGCGTTCAACACGGTACTGCTTGATCTGGTGACGGACAACGATGGCGCACAGACCAGCTGGGATGTGGTGAACATCGGCACCAACACCGCAGTATGCACCGGATCCGGCTACATCAACAACCAGACGGTTACGCTCGATTGCTGCCTGCCGAACGGCTGCTACGAACTGCGTGTGTTCGACAGCATGGGTGATGGCATGGCCAACGGCACCATCGGTGGTTATGTGTTGCGCGCCGCCGGCGCAGGCAATAAGCGCATCATCGACAACAGCGGTGATGGCATCTTCACCAGCACCAGCACGATCGCGAACAACCTGGGCTTCTGCGTGCCGATCGGCACGGACGCTCCGATCGCCGCGAGCTGCGACAAGACCAACTGGCTGCCGAACGATGTGTTGCAAGCCACCGCGAACGGCGCCGTTACCGGCCAGTTCGGTGTAAGCAACGCGAACAGCGGTTACCAGTTCTGGTTCTTCAACCCGGACGGTGGTTACAGCCGTCGTATCACGCAGACGCATGCCGCTCCCGGTCCTGTTTCAGGTCCTCCTGCTAACGTGCGCTCTTCCTACCTGCGCTTGAACTCGCTGGTAAGCCAGCCGATACCGTTCTACACGAACCTGAACGTGCGTATCCGTACGCAAGTGGCAGGTGTGTTCAGCGAGTTCGGTCCTGCTTGCCGCTTCCGTCTCGATCCGCCTTGCGCTACGACCCAGCTCACCACGGTGGCTGATCCAGTAGTGTCTTGCGGTGCTACGAACCTGACGCTGAGCAGCACGATCTACGCCTCGGCCGTTGCCGGTGCGAGCACCTACCAGTTCGAGTTCAGCAAGTCGGGCTACCTCCGCCGTATCTCGGTGGCGGCACGCCAAGTGGCGCTGAGCTTCGTGACCAACCCGCTGCAGAACAACAATTGCTACCAGGTGCGCTTGCGCGTATCGTTCGACGGTGGCAACACGTTCTGCCCATTCGGTCCGAGCTGCAACATCACCATCGGCACGGCCTTCTGCGGCGGCTCGATGGCACTGGAGCCCGGCTCCGGTATCACCACCACGGAAGAGGCGCGCATGAACCTGTGGCCGAACCCGAACGACGGTTCTGTGGTGAACGTTTCGCTCACCGGCTTCGACGTCACCGCGAACACCGTACTGGTGGAGGTGACGGACGCTTACGGCAAGCTGGTCTCTGTGCGGACGGTTCCGGTGCAGGACGGCTACATGAACACGACGATGGCCTTCGAACAAGACCTGGCACCGGGCCTCTACCTGGTGAACATGCAGGTGGGTGAGAAGCGCTACACCGAGCGACTGGTGATCCAATAAGCGGTCCGATAACCTTGACGGAACCCCCGGGGAACATCCCCGGGGGTTTTGTTTTGGGCATCCGGCGAAAAGGCTTTCCCTCGGGTGGCTTCCTCCCTAAATTCGCGATCCTTCACGCTTGACCATGAGAATCTCCTTCCCTCTCCGCCTTACCGCGATCGCTCTGATCCTCGCCTCGGCGCTCACCACGCGTGCGCAATTGGCCACCCTGTATTCCGCGGGTGCCTCGCAGCGCACCTTCACCCTGATCAACGGCGGGCAGCTGCTGGCCGGTCCGGTGTTCGATGACGGGATCATTTATACCACGGTCCCCACGTTCTTCTTCAACGGTTCGTACTACTCGGACATGCACGTGTCCACCAATGGGTTCCTTACGGTGGGAGCGGCGGCCACCGGCACTACCTACACCCCGATCAGCGGCACGGGCACATACCTGGGGGCCATCAGCGCCTTCGGTGCGAACTTGAAGAACGCGACCACCGGCACACCAGAGATCCGCTGGGAACAGGTGGGCACCGAACTGGTGATCCAGTGGCGCGATATGGCCCGCCAACTCGGGGTGAATGAACGCTTCAGTTTCCAGATCCGCATCGATGTGAACACCGGCCAGATCCGCTTCATTTACTCGGCCGTAACGGACCTGAACAGCTTGGCGACGCAGCAACCGCAAGTGGGCCTGCGCGGTCCTACGAACGTGTTCGCCACGAACGTGAAGAACTTCCAGGTGAACCAAGGAGCGGAGACGTGGCTGACCCCGTTGGCTGGCACTTCCAACGCGAACGCGATGCGCTTCACCACCACGGCGGTTGCGAAATTCCCGTTGGGCGGCGAAGCGCTGACCTTCGTTCCCGGTTGCTTGTCACCCGTGGCCACGGCCACGGTGGAGTCGAACTGCGCGGCGAACAACTACACGGTATCGGTGAACATCTCCTCTTTGGGCACGGCCTCTTCAGCGAACATCACAGCGAGCCCCGGAGGCACTTTGCAAAGCGCCGTTGGCACGGGCACCTATGTGTGCGGCCCCTTCACCCTGGGCACCGCGGTTACCCTGAACGTGGTACACAGCGGAAACGCTGGCTGCACAAGCCTCTTGGGTACCTTCAATCCCACTCCCACCTGCACCACGATGACCAGCGGTGTCTGCATCCTGGATCCGCCCTACCCGATGATCCCGGACAACGGCTGTGCGACGGGCAACGTGCTGCAGGCCTCCATCCCCATGACCGGGTTGAACACCACCTTGGGATCGGCCCCTGGGCAGACCTTGTTCCAGGCCCTGGAAGTGATCGTCGCACACACGTATCGCGGGGACATCAGCGTGAAGCTCACGTCACCCACCGGTCAAACGCGCACGATGTTCGCCAACGTGCCCACGCCACAAGCGGCGGGCAGCAACTTCGGCAATCCGGGCGCGTGCCCCGGCGTGGTACTGCAGCTGCGCGATGTGGGCGGCCTTCCCTTGAGCGGCATGGATCCGGACCTGAACAACATCGCAGGGATCTACACCCCGCAGCAATCACTGTCGGGATTCACGGGCAACCCCAACGGGAACTGGATACTCACGGTGTGTGATGGTTCACTCGAGGACGCGGGCAGCCTACGCTTCGTGCGGTTGCGATTGTTGAACGTGGACTGCGCGGGCACTCCGGGCGGTACCGCTCTTCCCGGCGCGGCGTGCAATGATGGCAACCCGAATACCACGGGCGACGTGTACGGAGCGAACTGTGTATGTGCCGGCAGTGGTGGCGGCGGCGGAGTGAACGTGAGCATCAAAGGATTCCTCGAAGGGCCTTATGTCTCCGGCACCGGTTTGATGAATGAAGGACTGCGCACGGGTGGACTGATCCCGGCCACTGAGCCGTATACGGCCTTGGGCTTCACCCAAGTGACCGGCGGCGGCGAAACGGTGGCACCGGCGGTGCTGGCCGTTACGGGCAACAACGCCATTGTGGACTGGGTGCTGGTGGAACTGCGGAACTCGGCCAACAACACCTCGATCACCCGCACGCGCTGTGGCCTTATCCAACGTGATGGGGACGTGGTGGATGTGAACGGCACTTCGCCACTGGCCTTCGCTGGTCTGGCCGCTGGCAACTACTATGTGGCGCTCCGGCACCGCAACCACTTCGGGGTGATGACCACCGGACCGATCAGCCTCTCCAGCACCCCTGGCGTGATCGACTTCAGCTTGCCCGCCACGGGCACCTTCGGTACGGCGGCCACCAAGCTGGTGGGTTCGGCCCAATGCCTGTGGGCCGGTAACGCGCGCCGTGACATCAACCTGTTGTACACGGGCAGCAACAACGACCGGGACCCGATCCTGGTGGCCGTGGGCAGCACCACAC
>JANOPI010000334.1:0-3110 GCA_031421755.1 Flavobacteriales bacterium
GCGAACGACATCGGCGTCACCGGTTTCACGGCGTTGACAGCTGCTACCACCCGCAACACGGTGGGGGATTGGGCTGGCGCGGTTCTACAGGTATCGGCAAACCTGCCCTACGATCCGCTGTACGTGAACAATGAGACCAACCTGTCGCCACAGTCGTTCCAGTTGGACGCTACGGGCTTCGGCCCCGCCCCGGCGTACATCACCAACGAGCTGGGCTGCCAAGCGCGCGGCAACGACATCGGTGCCTACCAGTTCGTGGTGCCGAGCTGCTTCCAGCCCACCGGCACGGTGGTGTACGTGCAAGATTGCGCGAACAGCCAATTCTTCTTGGACGTAACGGTGACCAACCTGAACGGTGGCCCCGGCGTTGATGTTGTGAGCAACTTCATGGGCAACCCGGGCGCTGACTTCACCGTTGGCCTGGGCACCTACCAGATCGGTCCTTTCCCAAGCAATACCAACGTAGTGGTAAGCCTTCTGCGCAACGCGGACGCCAGCTGCGATGTGAGCCTGGGCACGTACAACTTCGACTGCGCCACCAACGGCCAGAACAGCTTGAGCTTCGACGGCGTGAATGATGGCGTGAACTGCGGCAACGCGGCTTCGCTCAACATCATCGGCACGCAGATCACGCTGGAGGCGTGGATCTACCCGACGGCTTTCAAACCGAACGTATTCGATGGTAACATCATCAACAAAGAAGGCGGCAACGCAGGTTACCAGATCCGCTGCGGCGGAGCGGGCATCCTTCAAGCGAACTTCGGTATCAGCACCACCTTTATCGAGGTTACGAGCCCGGCCAATACCCTTACGCTGAACACGTGGCAGCACGTGGCGGTGACCTACGACGGTGCCAATGCGCGCTTGTACAAGAACGGCGTGCAAGTGGCCAGCGTAGCAGCTACGGCAGCGTTCATTGCCAGCCCGAACGCCATGCGCATCGGCGACTACGCGGTAACGCCCGGCGCACGCACCTTCGCAGGACGGATCGATGAGGCGCGGGTTTGGAGCATTGCGCGCAGTGCGGGCGATATCAACGCCTTCATGAACCAGCAGCTCTGCGGCGTTGAAGCGGGGCTGGCGGCATACTATCGGTTCGACCAAGGCACGGCCGGTGGCAACAACCCCGGAGTGACCACGTTGACGGACATCACTGCCAACAACAACCTGGGCACACTTGGTGGCTTTGCCCTCACCGGCCCAAGCTCCAACTGGGTGCTCGGTGTTACGGGCATGGGCACCTGCCAAGCATGTACGGGTACGCCTACAGCCGGCGCTATAACCGGCAACGCGAACGCATGCAATGCACAGAGCAACCCGCTCACGCTCACCGGCGCCACCTTCGGCCTCGGCATCACCTACCAGTGGATGTACGGTCCGGTCGGCGGCCCCTACACCAACCTGTTGGGCACAGCCACCTTCCAGAACACCAACGCGATACCTGTTGGCAGTTATGAAATGGTGGTGGACGTTACTTGCAACGCGGGACCGACCACGGTGACCACCGCACCGTTCGCTTTCGTGGTGAACCCGGTACCAACGGCGCTCGCCGGAGCGAGCACCGGATGCTTGGGCCAAACGCTGAATCTGACGGGCACCACGGACATCGGTACCACCTACGCGTGGACCGGACCGAACACGTTCGTAAGCGCAGCTCAGAACCCGAGCATCCTGGCCATCACCGCCGCAGCGGCGGGAACGTACAGCTTCACGGCCACGGCCGGAGGTTGCAGCAGCGCCCCGAGCACCGTGAACGTAACGGTGAACCCGAGCCCGACGATCAGCAGCGTAACGTCCACCCCCGGACTGGTCTGCGCGGGGGAGACCTCCCAGTTGAACGTGGTGGCCTCAAGCAACATCTTCTACCAGGTGAGTTCCATCCCCTTCGCCCCACAGACCGGCACGGGTACGGCGATCACCAGTTGGACTGTGGGTGGAAGCCTGAGCGCCGATGACTCGCACAGCGCCCCCATCACCCTGCCCTTCAGCTTCGTCTTCAATGGTACCCCGACGAGCCAGGTATGGGTCGGCACGAATGGCTACGTTTCGTTCATCAACCCGAGCGCATGGACGTCCTTGGAGAACCGGACTTCGGCGAACATGAACACGGTGAGCAACCCGAACGGCATCGCGGCCTTGTGCATGGCCGACCTGAACGCCACATCCCCTGGCGTGGTAAAGACCTACACGGTGGGCAGCCCCGGCAGCCAGATCTTCGTGGTGGACTACACGAACATCTTCTTCTTCTCTGCGACGGGAAGCGTGACCGGCCAGATCCTGCTGTACGAAGGGTCGAACATGATCGAGATGCACGTGACCAGCGTAGCGCATGGCACCTCGGGCTCCGCGAACGCACTGGGCGTGGAGAACAGCGCAGGTACGAACCGGGTGTTCGCACCGGGCCGTTCGCCTGCGGTATGGAACGTGAGCACCCCTGAGGCCTGGCGCTTCAGTGTCCCTGTGAGCAGTTTCACCTGGAGTCCGGCCGCCAGCTTGAGCAGCTCGACCATCTCCAACCCGATCGCTACCCCGGCCACCTCTACCACCTACACGGTAACGGTATCCAACGGGGTCTGCTCCGCCGAGGGCACCACCACTGTGAACGTGACGATCGTGGATGACGGCGACCCCTGCACGGTGGACGCCTGCTCCGCCGGTGTGGCCACCCATACCTATACGGACACGGACAACGACGGTACCTGCGATGGCCTTGATGGCTGCCCGCTCGATCCCCTGAAGCTCCTTCCCGGCATCTGCGGATGCGGTGTGAGCGATGTGGACACGGACGGTGACCTCACGGCCGATTGCAACGACGGCTGCCCGCTCGATCCGTTGAAGCTCCTCCCCGGGATCTGCGGATGCGGCGTGAGCGATGTGGATACGGACGGTGACCTTACCGCCGACTGCAACGACGGCTGCCCGCTGGATCCACTGAAATTGCTGCCCGGCCTCTGCGGCTGCGGCGTGGTGGAAGGCACCTGTAACGACTGCGAAGGCGTGCCTTCCGGCCCTGCGCTACCCGGTTCCGCATGCGACGACAACAACGTGTGTACCATCATCGACCTGTGGAGCCCGAGCTGCGTGTGCGCCGGCACCTTCCAGGATACGGA
>JANOPI010000335.1:0-8622 GCA_031421755.1 Flavobacteriales bacterium
GGCCCAGCTGCTCAAGCGCACCATTTTCAACGATCATGATCGGCCCTCTACCTTCATGGCCGCCATGCCCGATCTGTACCTGGTGCCTGAGGTGGAGATGTTGCATCACAACAGTTTCCCGAGCGGGCATAGCACGTGCGCCTTCAGTATGTGCTTCGCGCTCGCGGTGATCCTGGGCCGGCGCTTACCAGCGGCGTTGCTGGCCACGTTAGCGGCACTTCTGGCGTTTTCCCGGGTGTACCTCTCCCAACACTTCACAGAAGACGTGTTGTTCGGCGGCTTCATCGGCACCGCCACCGGATGGCTGGCCTACCATTGGTTGTACAAGCGCCCTTTCGCGCAACGCGAGTGGTTGGACGGGTCCCTGTTGCGCGGTCAGAACCAATAACGGCCGCCGATGCCGAAATCAAGGTCGAAGTAGGTGCGTGGAACGATCCCGATGGCGGGCACCAATTCAACGAAAACATCCACCGGCGCACCCTCGAACTGGTAGGCCAAACCGACAGGGAAGCGCACGGCGAGATCAGTGCGGCCGTCTCCGTCGTGGTATTCGCCGCGGTGCCAATAGCGACCATTGTTCCAGAAGCGCATGCGAAGGCCTGGCCCGTAGTACAGCGGCAAAGCGCCTTTGCTCACATTGATCAGATCATATTTGTGGAAGAGGTAGTCGGCATGTACGCGGAATGCCCCGCCATAGCCGAGGTTCCATGCCAGCGCGGCGTCGATGGCCCTGTCGCCGGCCACCCAGCCCTTTACGGAGATGCCCGTTGGCTCACCGATAATGAGGCCAGCCCCGAAACCGCTGCGTTGGGCGTGTGCGGTAACGCAGAGTAGGAGTGCCAAGCACAAGATCACATTCTTCATGGGTGTAAAGCTGCCGTTGTGGGGAAGGAACATCCGCGATAGACAAGCCGCATCTATCAAACGAGTTATCCACAGGCCGGAATAACGAAAGGCGCCGTGAGGCGCCTTTCGCTTGCGGGTACAGGCGGATCTCTCCCTTCCTCCTTTCCCCGAAGTCCGGATTCCGAACTGTGGATTCTGGCCTTCAGACGGAACTCTGACGTGGGGGTCACAGGTTGGAGGAAAATAAAATCAGTTGGCCCGATAAGAGATCCGGTAAATGGTGTCCGCGGCATCATCGCTGATCAGCAATGACCCATCTGGCAACTCCAGAAGGTCCACCGGGCGCCCCCATGCGCTGCTACCGCTGAGCCAACCTTCAGCGAAGACCTCATGGTCCACAGTGCCATCCGCTCTGGTGAAGGCCACCACTACACGGTAGCCAACAGGTTTGCTGCGGTTCCAGCTGCCATGCTCAGCGATAAAGATCGCGCCTCTGTACTTTTCCGGGAACATGGTTCCACGATAGAAGCGCATACCGAGCGGGGCGGTATGCGGCCCCAGCAGCGCTTTCGGTCCGGTAAAGTCGGCGCAATTCTTCCCGTTGCCGAATTCAGGGTCCAGCGTGTCTCCTTGGTGGCAGAACGGGAAACCGAAATGCTGGCCGACCACGCTCAACTGGTTCAGCTCGCAGCTCGGCATATCGTCACCCATCCAATCACGCCCGTTTTCGGTGAACCAGAGCGAAGAGTCGCGCGGGTCCCAGTCGAAACCAACGCTGTTGCGAACGCCATGTGCTACGACCTCCCGCCCGGTGCCATCAAGATTCAGCCGCGTGATGGAAGCGAAGATGCTGTCCTCGCTCAAGCAGATGTTGCAAGGTGCTCCTACCGGCACGTAGAGTTTGTCGTCCGGCCCGATGCCTATGAATTTCCATCCATGGTGGGTTTCCGCAGGGAAGCCGTCGTACACGGTCTGGGCTGCGGGCGGGTCGCCCAGGTGGTGGTCGATATCGCGCAGCACGCCGATGCGGTTGATGGCCGAGAAGTAGAGATCGCCTTTATGCCAGGCCACGCCTACCGGCATTCGCAGGCCGGAGGCCAGGGTGATCACGGTGTCGGCTTTTCCATCGCTGTCACGGTCAGGCATGGCATAGAGTTCACCCGCATCATTGGACCCGGCATAGACGATGCCCTCGGGGCTGAAGGCAAGTGCCCGAGCGGTCTTCACGCCTTGTGCGAAAACGGAGATCTGGAATCCATCGGGCAGCTGGATCTCATCCAGCTTCGAGGGTCCGCCTAGCATGGTGGGTTTGCAGATGCCGCCAGAGAGCAAGGGAACGGCCAGTATCACGGCCAAGGTGTGCTTCATCATGGATAGGTAAAGGTACCGGACATAGCGAGGAAGGCGACCACCGTGGGCCGCCTTCCTTTCAAAGGTCAACCAGGATCAAGCGTCCTTCGACACATCAAGCCGCTCCATGTGCTGGCGGCGGAGTTTGCCGCTGCTTTGGAAGAACCACTCTTTCAAGCCGTAGTGATTTCCTCTTCGGAGGCCAGTGTGGTGCATGCCGAGCATTTTTTTCCGTCCGCTCAGTTTCTGGAGCGTGCGCGTGACGAATACTTCTACCGCTGGCTTCTTCATGGAGGGTTCGTTGCTACCAGCCCAGTGGATGGCGCGCTTCAGGATGTCCTCCTTGGGCATCAACTTGCCCGTGTTCTTGATGGTGTCCATCACCATGCTGTCCCACTTGTTCAGCTCCCGCAGCGGGCGCACTTTCTTTGGCGGGCGGCCTGGCCCACGTTTGGGTTTGGCGACCACTTCGCCTTTGCGCGGCCGTCCTGGACGGCGCTTCACAGTGCCGTCCGGAAGTACCACCACATTCGGCTTCGGCGGTGTTTTTGGGAGGGCGGCTTTTGCGCGTCTCAGATCTTTCAGCGCATTGCGCACAAGACCCAATTGGAAATTCAGTCGTCGACGTTCGGAGCGGTACTGGGTGAGCAGCATCTCGACATCCTTTTCGTTCAGTCGTTTTTTGGCCATTCGGTTTATTTTTGGTTTCCTGCGGAGCAGCGCCAAAGTAAGGACACGGCGCGGCCACATTGCAGCGGAACAGACGATCCTATTCGACGTGCAGCGAAGGCTTTTGACCAACACCTTCAAAGGCACCGATCACAGTTGGCTTGAACGGACCGGACCCGAGCAATGAGGTCACTTGCTGAACCGCATCCGGCGCACAGGCTACAAGCAGGCCCCCGCTCGTTTGTGGATCCGCCAAGAAGAGCATGCGTTCCATAGTTGCTGCGCCAGTGACATCTTCCGCACAATTTTTCCAATTGCGAAAAGCACCGTCCGGGTAGCAGCCCTCATTCAGGTACAGCAACGCCTCGGGTATACGTGGCAGCTCATCGAAGCGGATACGTGCGGAAAGTCCGGCACCACGGCACATTTCCAACAAATGCCCCGCGAGTCCGAAACCGGTGACATCTGTGAGTGCATGCACACCGGGCAATTCACCTAGCTGTGAGCCGATACGGTTGGGGTGTACCATGAGGTCGCGCGCGATGTGCTGATGTTCGGGGCGCAGTTTGCCGCGTTTCTGAGCTGTGCTCAAGAGCCCGATGCCGATCGGTTTGGTAAGGAAAATGAGGTCGCCGGCCCTAGCGGTGTCATTGCGTTTCAGGTGCTCCGCCCGCACTTCGCCGGTAACGGCCAGGCCGAAGAATGGTTCCGGCGCATCGATGCTGTGGCCACCAGCCAGGGGAATACCCATATCGTGGCACGCTTGTCGGCCGCCTTCCACCACACGTTGTGCCAGCTCTGCACCGAGCTTTTCGATCGGCCAGCCTAGAATGGCCACCGCGAGCAGTGGTTTTCCGCCCATGGCGTACACGTCCGAAACGGCATTGGTCGCTGCGATACGCCCGAAGTCGAACGCGTCATCCACGATCGGGGAGAAGAAGTCCGTGGTGCTGATCAGGCAGCGGCCATCACCCAGGTCATAAACGGCGGCGTCATCCCGGCTTCCATAGCCCACCAAGAGCTTGGGATCGGGCAATGTGCCTAGCGCGCTCTGGAGGATCGTCTCCAATTGCGCGGGCGCGATCTTACAACCGCAGCCTGCCCCATGGCTGTGTTGCGTCAGGCGTACAGGTTCAGTTGTGGGGAGGGTGTGCATAGGAGATAAGCCGTTCGGCGAGACCGCGAAGATCGTTCGCTGAAGCGGGCAGGGTGGTCACACGTGCCGGATCGCGTTGTGAAGCGCCGCGCAAGTAGGTCTTGTCGTAGTAGTTCAGGGTGATCATCGCTACAGTGAAAAGATCGCCGGACTCCAGCGCTTCTAGGGCGGTTTTGCAATGCTGGGGTCCGAGGCGTTTCTCGATACGTTTCGTTGCTTCGGCCAACTGCACCTTGGGGTACCTGCCGTAGTCAACGACCAGTCGCGCCGCGCGTTCTTCCACCGGCATATGAGCGAAGAAGAGGTGAGCTTCGCGCATTTGCTTGAAGAAGTCGTCGTGGATCTTGGCGCGGCCGATCATCATGCTCTCATCTTCCACCCAGATGGGCCGGGCGGTATCGAGCGAACGCAGGGCGCGCCACAGGAGGTTCTCGAAATGTTCGGTGGCGGGCTGCGGATCCTCTCCAATGGCACCGAAGCTGGATCCCTTGTGGTGGGCCATCGCTTCCAGATCGATCACCTGCTGGCCGAGATCCCGCAGATGACGTAGTGTTTCCGTTTTACCTGTACCCGTGTAACCACCGAGCACGCGCAATTCCAGCGGTGCCATGAAGGAGGTATTCACCAGGTTGCGGAAGGCCTTGTACCCGCCTTTCAGCGTCAGCACCTCCGCGAAGCCTGACTTGTCCAGCAGCCACGCCACGCTGCCACTGCGTTCACCACCGCGCCAGCAATGCACCCGGATCCGTCCGTCAGGAGTAACGGCCCGCGCCGCTTCTACGAAGAACGCGAGTTTCGGGCCCACGATGCGAAGGCCTTCGAGCACAGCGGCATCACGGCCTTGCTGTTTGAAGAGCGTACCCACAATGGCGCGCTCCTCATCACTGAACAACGGATGGCTTCGTGCGCCCGGGATGTGCCCGCGCGCGAATTCACCTGGCGATCGCACGTCGATCACTGGCGTATCCATGGCGAGGAACTCCGCTATGTGCAGTGGGCGAACCAAGGCCTGAATGTAGACCGGCCATTACGGGCCATTCCGTGCTTCAACCCAGCACCGCCGTCAGCGTGATCGGCACGCTCTTCAGCACTTGGCTGATCGGGCAGTTCACCTTCGCGTCCTCTGTGCAGGTGTTGAACTGGTCCAAGCTTACGCCGGGGATCTTCGCTTTCAGATCCACGTGGATCCCCACGATGCCTGTTCCACCGGCAACCGGCCCCATGCTCACTGTGCTGGTGCAATGCAGTTCTTCCGGTGTGAAGCCGTGGTTGCCCAGCACGAAGCTCAGCTTCATGGTGAAGCAGCTAGCGTGTGCGGCGGCGATCAGTTCTTCCGGGTTGGTGCCGGCCTTGCCGTCCTCGCTCACGAAGCGGGTGAGGAATGAATGCGGCGTATTGTTGAGCACACCGCTCGGTGTGGTCACGGTTCCTGAACCTTCCTTTCCGGTGCCGCTCCACGTAGCGGTGGCTTTGCGATTGATGGACATGTTGTCGAAGTTGGGCCAGCTCGCTTGTTGCGAGCGGGCGGCGAAAATAGGTCCATGGGCGGCCTGACCGACCGATCGTGGAAAGCACATTCGTACACACCTTCACCCGCTCAACAACCGATCATCATGCGCATTGCCATCAAGGACGAGACTTTCGCAGGGGACATCCTCAACGAGATCGAACTGGAGTTCGCCAGCGAACTCGTCACCGTGAAGGACATCATTGAAGCCCGCGTGCTGGAAGAGGTGCGGCGCTACAACGAAAAGCGATCCGGGATCTTCAGCGGTCTGGTTGAACCTAGTGATGCCGAACGCATGCTGAACGGCTTCAAGCTGAAAGACAAACGAGCCGTGGATGGCGAGAAACAGGTGTACGTGGCCCTTGATGCGTTCACGCGCAATGCATTCTTCATGTTGGTGGACGACCGCCAAGCGGAAACGCTGGAAGAAGAAGTGCGCTTGAGCAAGAGCACGCGCATCAGCTTCGTGAAACTGACGCCGCTGGTGGGCGGATAGCCATGGGATTGCTGGACAAACTGAAGAGCGCCTTGGGTGGCAAGCCCTTGGCCGAGATAGTCGCAGTTGCGGAGTTCTCCGAGGTCATTGCTCGGGTGCGCACCGAACTGGCGAAGGAGAACGGCAGGTTCTATTCGGTGAAGGTGGATGAACTGGCCGACTGGGCACTGGTGAGGGCATGGTCAGACAAGAAGCGCGTGGACTTCATCCTGTACTGCGTTCAAGCCACTCACGATTACAACAACGACCGCATATCCTTTCACACCAAGACTGTCCAGTATCAGGACGAGGCCGTACGGCACGCCTTCATGCAGCACATCTTGCGCTCGAAGCTGCTGTTGGAAGAGGGCGACATAGCCCGGGTTCATGAAGCGTTCGTAAGGTATCCGCGATGGGCATCCAGGGCGTATCGCTCTTGGCCCATTGGATTGTTTCTTGGCCAAGTCGAACGGCAGTTGAAGAACCTTCCACTTACCGATGGCCTCCATGCCATATTGGTGGATGTCCAAAAACGATTGGGTACGAAGGCAGAAGTCGGCAAGGACAAAGATCTGCTCAAGATCTCGACCCGGATCGACGCCATTCTTTTCCACGGTGGTCAAGCTCCCGCGACGGTGCAGCCGATCACCATCACTGGCAATGATCCCTTCGTTCCCGAGGTGAATGGAGCGGTGCAGGCGATGCCGGCAGAACTGCGTGAAAAGTGGTACCTGATCCTCGGTCACGCGATCAAGGCCAGCGGTTCCAAGCCGAGCGAGAAGTACCTCGCGGCAGCCCGTACCCTCATTGATGGACCCGGTGCGGACGCGTTCAAGGAACGCGTGATGCCTTGGTTCGACTTCGTCATCAAGATGAAGGAGAAGACAACGGAGCACGTTCACCGCTACCAGCAGCACGAGCATACCTACACCATCACGGAGTTCCTGCACACCCAGAGCATGGACCTGCTGAAGGGTCTGGTGTGGATGTGCGCGCACTTCCATGATGCGCGCACGATCACCACGGTTGCCGCGCTGGCTGAGCGCAGCTTCCGGAAGATCCCGCAGCAAGGGCCTGCGGCAATGGCTGTTGGCAACGCGTGCCTCTTCACCTTGTTCCGCTCAAAGGGCTTGGACGGCATCGGTCAATTGAGCCGGTTGAAACTGCGCATCAAGCAGAGCAGTACGGTGGCGCTCATCGACAAGTACCTGGCGAAAGCGGCGGCGGACAAGGGCATCACGGTGTATGAGATCGAAGATCAGGCCTGCGATGATCATGGCTTGAAGGACGGCTCGCGTGTGTGGGAGTTCGACGGCTACACAGCAACCCTCACCGTGACCGGTCCCGGCGATAGTGAACTGGAATGGCGCAAGCCCGATGGAACGCCGCAGAAGTCGGTGCCCGCAGCGGTGAAGGAAGGCCACGCCGCCAAGCTGAAGAAGTTGAAGGATGTCGCGAAGCAGGTGGACCTCGGCACCACTGCACAACGCGACCGGTTGGACCGGATGTTCCGCAGCACGCGCACCATGGCGATTCCGTATTTCCGGGAGCATTATGTGGAGCACGGCCTGCTCGGCTTCCTGACCAAACGCATCATCTGGAACGTTCACGAAGGCGAGCGGATCACGCCCGCGATCCTGGTCGACGGGACATGGACGACCATGACCGGTGAAGCGTTCCTGCCCACGGATACGATGACCGTTTCGCTCTGGCATCCGGCCACGGCCAGTGTCGCTGATGTGCGCACATGGCGAGAGTTCATGATGTCGCGCGAGATCCGACAGCCGCTCAAACAGGCGTACCGCGAAGTGTACCTGCTCACGGATGCTGAAGTGAACACCGTTACGTACAGCAACCGCATGGCCGCGCACTTGCTGAAGCAACACCAGTTCAACTCGTTGGCGAAAGCGCGGGGCTGGAAGTATGCCTTGCAGGGCGCGTTCGACAATGGGCAGGATGGTTCGTGGGCGAGTGTGACGCTACCTGATCACGGCATCGGTGCGCAGTTCTGGTTGAACGAAGTACACGCCGATGGTGCCACGAACGACACGGGCATCTGGACCTACATGGCTACGGATCAGATGCGATTCGGGCGCATCGGACAGGAGGATCCGATGGAATTGGTGGATGTTCCTGTGGTCGCCTTCAGTGAAGTGATGCGCGATGTGGACCTGTTCGTAGGCGTGGCCAGTGTGGGCAACGATCCCGAATGGCGGGACGCTGGCGGTGCGTTACCCGGATATCGTGACTATTGGCAGAGCTACTCCTTCGGCGATCTGGGTGAAGTAGCGAAGACCCGCAAGGAGATCCTCACTGGTCTGCTGCCTCGTTTGAAGATCGCCAGGATCTCCAGCATCCAGGACAAGTTCCTCGTGGTGAAAGGCAAGCTCCGCACCTACAAGATCCACCTCGGCAGCACCAACATCCTCATGGAGCCGAACGACCAATACTTGTGCATCGTTCCGGATCGGAGCAAGCCCGCCACGCAGAACCTCTTCTTACCCTTTGAAGGGGACACGGGCCTTTCCGTGATCCTTTCCAAAGCGTTCCTGCTCGCGGACGATGACAAGATCAAGGACAGCACCATCACCTCCCAGATCAACCGGAAGTGAGCGGATC